>JBPCWX010000199.1:0-13020 GCA_051009095.1 Gammaproteobacteria bacterium
AACCGCGCCGGCAGTTCCTGCGGAAACATCGCCAAATGCCCGACTTGCCGCGCCCCGGCAAAATTCCAATGCCCCGAAAAATAAGTGTTCCATTCTTCGCGGGTCATCGCCGAAGATTCTTTTTGGGCGGGAGACAGCGGCGGGGTGACGCCCTGCTTTTTGAACAGCAAAATAAATTCATAATCCAGTTTGACCACGCCGTTGCGCGGATAGGGAAAACTGCCCATAACCGCCGCCCCGCCGGTGGTGTTGCAAGTGGTGGTTTTTTGCCAGATAATCGCGCCCATATAATCCAAACCGATATGCTCGCAAAACCTGATAATTTCACTCCGAATCGGAATCACCTTGTAGCGTCCATAATAAACCGCACGGGCAAATTGGTCGCCGATATTCACACACAAGCGGCAGCCCGGGCTCAGCACGCGCGCGCCTTCGCGCCACACCAAATTTAGATTATTGATGTAATTTTCATAACTTTCATGAAAGCCGATTTGATTTTTGCCGCCATAATCTTTGAGCTGCCAATAGGGCGGCGACGTGATAATTAATTGCACCGACTCATCAGCAATACGCCGCATCCGCCGACTATCGCCCTGCACAATAAGATGATGTGTTTTTGCCATGTTTCTAATTATCCGTAATGGCATTATACCAACGGCGACACTTATGCCGACTCAGTGCAAGCCGTCCGCTATTTATAACGTGCTTGCGTATACCCCGCTTATTGCAACGGAGCGTTTTTTATACCACCGCTGAGCCATGCCGCCAAAAGACGGATTTGCGCCATCCGCAAGCGGTCTTGCTGGGCGGGCATGACGCCATTGCGCCCCAAACGAATGCTTTCCTCTATGGCTTGCCGCTTATCCTGTCCCGCCGCAAGATATAACCATTGATGATCGACAAAACCGGGGGCGCCCAAAATGGCATTGCCCTCGCCCGCTGCGCCGTGGCAAACGGCACAATTCGCCGCATAAATCTGCTTGCCCGCCGCAATATCATCAGCATTGCCGCCCTCCTCGCCCGATAAAAACAAAATGTATGCGGCGGATTGACGAATTTTATCCTCGCCCAAAGCCGCCCATGCCGGCATTGCCGCCCGCCGCCCATTGGCGATTGACTGCATAATTTGCTCTTCGCTGCCTCCCCATTGCCACGCCGCATCGGTGAGGTCGGGAAACATGGCTGCCTGACCGCGCGCATCGTCGCCATGACAAGTTGCGCAATTATTGCTAAACAAACGCCGCGCACTTTGCATCGCCGAAATATCCGCGCGCAAATCCGCTAACGGTGCCGTCTCCCACTTTTGGTGAATCGTCTCCGTTTTGGCAAGATAATTTTTCAACCCGCTGCTCAGCTGTCCGTGCTGCGTCCACCGCAAAAAGCCCGTATTGTCGCCAAAACCGGGATATGCCATGATATAGCACACGCTAAAAATTAACGTCCCAAATAATGCGTAAAACCACCATTTGGGCGGGGTCGCATTGCCTTCACGCAAATTGTCATCCCACACTTCTGCGGGTGGGTTGGCAGTGCCCGGTCGCGCCGACCACACGCCCCAAGACAGCCACGCCAAAAACAGCAAGCCCAGCAAAGTGATGCCCGCCGCCCAACCGCCCCATAATGTTAATGGAAAACTACTCATCATCTTCCAGAGGAATGCGCGCCGCCTCGTCCATTTTGGCGTCATCGCCGCGTATAAACAGCCATGCCACCAAAGCCGCCAAAAAGCCGCAGACCACAATGTCGCCGATAAAAATAATTGCGGTTATGGCAGTCATGGCAGCTTTGGCAGCTTTGGCGAACTGGCGCCCAATGATTGTAAATAGGCAATGAGCGCGTCCATTTCCGTCTTAGCCACCAATTCCTCGCCCGCCGCGGCAATCTCTTCATCGGTATATGGCACCCCGACCCGCCGCAAAGCCAGCATTAAAGATTGTAATTGAGACACATCCACCGTTGCCTGCTCCAACCATGGATAGGACGGCATGATGGAGCCGGGCACCACGCGGCGCGGATTGAGTAAATGAATACGATGCCAATCATCACTGTATTTGCCCGCCAAACGGTGCAGATCCGGCCCGGTGCGTTTAGAACCCCATAAAAAAGGACGGTCATATGCAAATTCGCCGGGCTGGGAAGGCGCGCCATAACGCCGCACTTCCGCCACCAAGGGGCGAATTTGCTGGGTGTGGCACAAACCGCAAGACTCCCGCAAATACACTTCGCGCCCGGCTAACTGAATCGGTGTGTAGGGCGCAATGGTCGGCTCGGCTTGGTTAAATAAAGCTGGCACAATCTGCGCCAGCCCGCCCAGCATGGAAACAAAAAGAATGCCAAAAATGAGTGCCGCCGCATGATGCTCGACAAAGTGATGCAAGTTTGCCGGCTTCATGATTTTTTTCCACCGTCAAAAGCGGTCGCCAAAAAATTCCAAGCCATCAGCAAAGCCCCCAGCAAAAACAGCAAACCACCCAATAAACGCACCGCATAATAGGGAGCAATGGCACGCATAATATCAATAAAACTGTATTTTATTTCACCATTCTCATCCAAATTTAACCACAGCAAACCTTGCGTGACACCAGCCCCCCACATGGAAAGAATGTACAGCATGACGCCGATAATCGCCAAGGCAAAATGCCAGTTTGCCAAACGGACACTGTATAAAGGACGACCGCTGATCTTTGGCACTAAATAATATAGCGCGCCAAACGTGATAAAAGCATTCCACCCCAAGGCGCCAGAATGAACATGCCCCACCGTCCATTCAGTAAAATGGCTAATCACATTCACGCTTTTAATCGCCATCATCGGCCCTTCAAAAGTCGCCAGCCCATAAAACGCCAGCGCTAACACGGTAAATTTGAGCGAAGGATTGCCGCGCAATTTTTCCCATGCCCCAGACATGGTCATAATCCCATTGACCATCGTTCCCCAAGAAGGCAGCAGCAAAATCAGGCTCATCACCATGCCGATACCCTGCACCCAATCGGGAATGGCGCTATAATGCAAATGGTGCGGGCCCGCCCAAATATAAGTGAAGACAAAGCCCCAAAAAGAAACAATGGACAAGCGATAGGACCACGTCGGCTGCCCCGATTGTTTGGGCAAAAAATAATACATCATCCCCAAAAAACCGCCGGTCAAAAAAAAGCCAACCGCATTATGACCATACCACCATTGCACTATGGCGTCTTGCGACCCGGCATAAAGCGAAAAGGATTTGAACGCCGTCACCGGCATTTCCATGCTGTTCACTATATGAAGCATGGCGACGACAATAATCAGCGCGCCATAAAACCAGTTTGCCACATAAATGGGAGCGATTTGCCGTTTGGCAATCGTGCCAAAAAAGACAACCGCATATGCCACCCAAATCAGCGTAATGGCAAGATCAAAAGGCCATTCCAATTCGGCGTATTCCTTGCCGGTGTTAATGCCCATGAACAAGGACAACATGCCGGCCGCCAAACCCGCCTGCCAACCCATAAAAACCAGCCACGCCAAAGACGGCGCAAATAATCGCGCGCGACAAGTGCGCTGGACAATATAAAATGATGTGCCGATGAGAGCCGAACCGCCAAAACCAAAAACCACCGCGTTAGTGTGCACCGTGCGCAAACGGCCAAAGGTGAGCCACGGCAGGTCAAAATTGAGTGCCGGCCAAACCATTTCCGCCGCCAGCCACACGCCAGCACTCATGCCAAACAATGCCCACAATACCGTCATGGCAATAAAAGCATTAACCACAGTGGTGGCGTACTGAGGCACGGCTCGCACCGGCGCCGCCGTGAGAGAAGAATCCGCCAAGATGCCAACCGCCGCCATCAACCCGCCACCGCCGACCGCCAATCAAAGCCCAAATCAGGCCCGATGCCGTGTGTCCATAAAATCATCGTCAACGCCGCCAAACCGATGGCGGCGACAAAAAACACTCCCAAAATGGAAGACGCCATAAGCATGCCGCGTGATGTTTCAATGCCAAACAATGCTGGTATGCCGGTATACAACAGATAGGCGCTCCACAAAATGGCGGGAATCAAACACAGCAAATTGAGCGGCAAAAGCGGGTATAGATGCAAAACACCGCCGATCATTAGCGGGGTGCCGACAATGCCGACCAAAGCGGCGTGTAATCCCAGATGGGTGTCAGCGCCATAGGTGGGCGCCATCCAGCGCGTCAGCCGAACGGCGACTGCATAGCCGATAAGCAGCGCGGCATAATAGGCAGCAGACACCGCCAACGCTGTTGCCGCACTGATATAAATGGGTTCGCCCACGCCAAAACGCCAGCCAAACACGGAGACGCCGATAAAGGCGCACAGCGGCGGCATCATCCCCAGCCACAGCGCATAACCCCAAAACACCGCCCGCGCCGATGGTTTGTCTTGCGCCACCCGCCGAAACAGAGCGGCGGGATTGACAAATACCCAGGCTATGTCGGCCATCTTCATGCGACCATAAACTGCCGCCCTGGGCAATCATTATGAATAATGTCGGTTATGTCAGTCATTTCGGTATTAACCGAATAATAACCATTTTTTAATGGCAAAGTCAAGCAATTTTTATGATTTGATAATTTGTCTTCTTAAAAAAATAACTTCATGGTTGGTAGCGGTTATCCATTACTGCGATTAGGTATGATGGTTGATTGGGAGGGCAAAACAACAGTATTTTGACATCATTTGAAATGGGCGGCTGACTTGTGGTATAACACAATAGCGATTTTGTATAACAATGTTAAAAATTGTGCTACAATCTGCAACACTTGTAGATCAAACTATTGGAGGACTTAACATGACAAATAACAAATTTTTATCCACCTTGATTGCCGTTGCTCTGGTGACGATCCCGTATCCGGTGCTGGCCGATGGGCATAGCGAACTGGTTTTTGCCGTTGGCGCCAATGTTGGCTCGGTGCAGGGAGACACGGCTCAGGAATTTACCAACCGTGCTAACCAAAAATTAGCGGGTAAGGCAAAAATCGTCTTTTATCATTCGGGGCAGCTCGGCAAAGACAAAGAACTCATGCAAAAATTGAAAGTGGGCAGCGTTCATTTGTCCATGCCGTCATCGGTGATGGCCAATGTTGCGCCCGCATTTGGCGTTTTTGACATGCCCTTTATTATTCGCGACCGCCAGCATCTGGCCGACGTGGAAGAAGCGGTATTTTGGCAGGACATTGCCCCCCAAGCCGAGGAAAAAGGCTATAAGGTGCTTGCCATCTGGGAAAATGGCGTCCGCCAAATCACCAACAACACTCGCCCTATTAATAAGCCGTCCGATCTGAGCGGCATTAAACTGCGGGTGCCGGGCAACAAATGGCGTGCGGTTATGTTTGCCGAATGGGGAGCCAACCCAACCAAAATGTCTTTTGGCGAAGTCTTTACCGCATTGGAGACCAAAGTCATTGATGGGCAAGAAAATCCACTGGCTAACATTGACGCCGCCAAATTAAACGAAGTGCAAACTTATTTATCCATGACGCATCATGTATATTCGCCGTCTTATCTGACCACCAGCACCAAAACGTGGGAGTCATTGCCCGCCGAGGTGCGCCAGATATTGGCGGAAACAGCACGCGAAATGGAGCTGTGGGCACGGGCCGAAGGACGGCGCAAAGATAATCTTCTTCGCGACAAGCTGGCCGCGGCAGGGATGAAAGTCAACGACGCCGATAAGGACGCCTTTATTCGCGCCAGCGCGCCGGTGTATGATAAGTTTGCCGAAGAAGTGCCGACTGGCCGGGCTTTGATTGACGCCGTACAATCGCTTTGATGGGGTCTTTGGCACTGCTTATTGACCGCATATTACAGGGAGTTTGCGCATTATTAATGATCGGGTTGGCGGCGATGGTAATTATCGCCGTAACACTTCGCACCATCGGCCAATCGCCTTTATGGTATGATGAAGTCGCCGCCATCTGGCTGGTTTGGCTAACCTTTTTTGCGGCCGCATTGGTCACTTTGCGGCGGGCGCATCTGGGGTTTGATGCCGCCTTGAAAGCCATGCCTCCTCTGATACGCGGTTTTTGCTTTGTCGGTGGCGAGATGATCGCGCTGGCTTTCTATGCCGCTGTTGCTTTTTATGGCTGGCGGGTGCTGGGCATTATCGCCGGTGAAACGCTGGTTAGTTTGCCATGGCTGGGCTATGAAATTGTGCAAAGTGTGATTCCCGTCTCCGCCGCGATAATGCTGGTGGGTCAACTGCTCAGTGCGCCGCTGGCGTGGCGGCGATTGTCAGCATGATTCTCGCGCTCACCATTCTGCTGTTTGCCATGGTAGCGATTAATGTGCCCATTGCTGTGGCTTTGGGAGTGGTCGGTCTTATTGGCCATTTGGCCAACACCGGGATTGTCGGTTTGTATGATGTGCCGCTCAAATTATTTGAAGGCGCCACCAATTTTCCGCTGATTGCCATTCCGCTGTTTGTTTTGGCCGGCGCGCTCATGAACACCACCGGCATATCAGCGCGTCTGATCGAGTTGGCCATGGCGCTTATCGGCTTTGTGCGCGGCGGTCTGGCGATGGTTAATGTTGTGGTATCAATGTTTTTTGCCGAGATTTCCGGCAGTGCCGTAGCCGATGTTGCCGCCACCGGGTCGGTGATGATACCGGCCATGAAAAAACGCGGCTACTCACCGGCTTTTGCCGCGGCGGTAACCTCTTCGTCGGCATCTCTGGCGATTATCATTCCGCCGTCTATTCCGATGATTTTATACGCCGCTTTTGCCGATGTATCGGTGGTGCAATTATTTGTCGCCGGCATTGTGCCGGGAGTGCTGGGCGGTTTTGCCATGCTATGTTTATGTTGGTGGCTGGCGCGGCGCTATGACTTACCTCGCGAGGCGGCATTTGATTTGCCGACACTGGGGCGAAAATTTTGGGCGGCAAAATATGCCCTGATGTTGCCGGTGATTATTTTGGGCGGTATTTTTGGCGGTTTGGTGACGGCGACAGAAGGTGCGGGCTTGGCGGTGCTGGCGGCGTTGATTATCGGCTTTGGCATCCACCGAGATCTTAATATTCGGCAGTTTTATCAGGCCATGATGGAAGGCGTCATGCAGACCGGGGCGGTGATGCTGCTAGTGTCCACGTCTGCAGTGTTGGGGCTGTTTCTAACTCAAAATCAGACGCCGCAAGAATTTGCAAACTGGGCGACCTCGGCAGTGGAAAACAAATATCTTGTGCTGGCGTTATTAAACTGTTTGCTGTTAATATTGGGCGTCTTCCTACACGGTGCGGCGGCGATTGTGCTGGTGGTGCCGATTGTTTTGCCACTGGCGCTGGCAGTCGGCATTGACCCTTTACATTTTGGCCTCATAGTCACCCTCAATTTGGCGATTGGTCAGCAGACGCCTCCGGTGGCCAGTGTTTTAGCGACGTCATGCTCCATCGCCAAAGTGGACATGGTGCGCGCGACACGGACAAATTTACCTTTTATTGGCATTTTGCTGGCGGTTTTACTGGTGGTAACCTATATGCCGGCGGTGCCGCTTTTTTTAGTGGAGTATTTTTATAAATGAGCAAACCGCGTTTAGCCTTTGTCCCCGGCGATGCCAATGGCATTGGTCCTGAACTCACCGCCAAGGTGTTATCATCGCCGCCTATTGATGCCGATATTATTCTTATTGGTGATGAAAAAGTTATCGCCCACGGAGAGTATGTCAGCGGCAAAAATATCCCTCGCCAAACGACAACGTTGGTGGATATAAAAAAGCCATGGCCACAAAACACAGTTGCTTTTTTGCCTCACGACCATGCTGCCGTTAGCATCACCCCCGGCCAAATATCCGCTGCTTGCGGCAAAAAGTCATTGGCCGAATTGTCCACTGCGGTTTTGCTGGCACAGCAGGGCATTGTTGACGGTGTTTGTTTTGCGCCGCTCAATAAGGAAGCAATGAAAGCCGGCGGCATGGAAGCGGCGGATGAGCTGCACCATCTCGCCGCATTATTGGATTTTGACGGTGCGCTCAGTGAAATTAATGTGATGGATTTTGGCGTGTGGACCAGTCGGGTTACCAGCCATGTTGCTTTGCGCTGTGTGCCCGCCCTTATTACCGGCGACAAAATCAAGGATGCCGCGAAATTGCTGGTCAATACGCTAAAAATCGCCGCTGTTGCCGCGCCCAAAATTGCCATTGCCGCCCTCAATCCGCACGGCGGAGACGGGGGTAATTTTGGCCGCGAAGAAATTGACATCATTGCCCCGGCGGTGCAAGCGTTATGCGCCGAAGGCTATCATGTTGTCGGCCCTTATCCGGCGGACACTTTATTTCGCCGCACCCAGAAGGAAAGCATCAACGGAGTGGTGACCATGTATCATGATCAGGGGCAGATTGCCATGAAACTGCAAGGCTTTGAGCGCGGCGTGTCCGTATTGGGCGGGTTGCCGGTTGCGGTCACCACGCCGGCACACGGCACCGCATTTGATATTGCCGGACAAAACAAAACTTTTATCGGTGCCATGGAAGAAGCCCTGCAGGTGTTATCCCAGATGATGTCGCCAAAGAAAGGAAAAAATCACAGTGAGGATTAAAGAAATACGGGCAACAGTGTATCGCTGGCGCGGTAAGACGGTGCCACCGCAAAGCCATTTTTGCACCAATCCGATGGATATTCTTGCCGGGGTTGGCGAGTCGGGTGATACCATGGCCTCTTTTCGCTTTCATGAATGGCTGGTGGTGGAAGTTGAATGCGACAACGGTTTGGTGGGGATTGGCAACGCCGCCTTAGCGCCGACCATCGCCCAAAAAATTGTGCAGCAGTATTTGGCACCGCTGGTTATCGGCGGTGATCCTTGGGATTATGAATTGCTGTGGCAGCGCATGTATCGCAGCACCATGGCTTGGGGGCGCAAGGGAATTGCCATGGCCGCGATTAGCGCGGTGGATATAGCAATGTGGGATATTTTGGGCAAGGCGACCGGGCAACCCGTGTTTAAACTGTTGGGCGGACGATTAAAAAACAGGATACCGGTGTATGCAAGTAAATTGTATAGCCAGCCGCTGGAAAAGCTGGCGGCAGAAGCGGAAAGCTATCTGCAGCAGGGTTTCCAAGCGATGAAAATGCGGTTTGGCTGGGGGCCGGCAGACGGCAGCCAAGGCATGCAGCGCAATGTGGAACTGGTCAAAGCGGTGCGCGAAACGGTGGGCCATGACATTGGCATCATGGCGGAAGCATATATGGGATGGACTTTTGAGTATGCGCGCCGCATGCTGCCGCTGCTGGCACCGTATAATTTACAATGGCTGGAAGAGCCGGTTATTCCCGACCACATAAACAATTATGCCGATTTGCGCAAGATCGGCGGTGTCCCCATTGCCGGCGGTGAGCATGAATTTACGCTGCACGGTTTTCAACAGCTGCTGGAAGCCGGCGCAGTTGATGTCATTCAATACGATACCAATCGTGTCGGCGGTATTACCGCAGCACGCAAGATCAACGCCTTGGCGACGGCGTACGGCATACCGGTGGTCCCCCATGCCGGACAGATGCACAATTATCATTTGGTAATGTCCGAGCTAAACTGTCCGATGGCGGAATATTTCCCGGTGCATGGCGTAGAAATTGGTAATGAGTTATTTTATTATTTGTTTGACGGTGATCCTGAACCACAAGACGGTTTTTTGGATTTGGCCGACAACATCCCCGGCTTAGGCGTCACTGTCAGCAGCAAACAGATTGCACAGTTTGAGATATTAGCCCCATGAAAGCGAGCAAACAATGCGTTTAATGCAAATACAAAATAAGCGCACGCGCTTTGTCGCAGTGCGGGATGAGGAAGGACAATTACGTCTTTTGCATACAGTGGGCACAGTGTATGATCTGGCAGTCATGGCGGCCAACAAAAAAGCATCGCTAAGGGAGATCATAGCCGACCATATCGGAGCCGCCGTCGATGAAAATCGCCTGCTTGCAGAGGCCCGCATTTTGCCGCCCATAACCCACCCGGATGCGGCGCGGCTGATGGTGTCCGGAACCGGCCTGACACATATAAGTAGTGCGCAGGCACGCGACCATATGCACCTAACAGCCACTGTCACGGATGACAAACCCACTGATTCCATGCGCATGTTTCAGTGGGGCGTGGCCGGTGGAAAGCCGGCGGACGGGGTTTTCTTTGGCGCTCAGCCGGAATGGTTTTATAAAGGAGACGGCAACAGTGTGGTGCCTCCCGGAGCAGACATTATCCGTCCCGCTTTTGCCAAAGACGGCGGCGAAGAACCCGAAATTGCCGGCGTCTACATTATTAACCATGAAGGCTTGCCTTGCCGCATCGGTTTTGCGCTGGGCAATGAGTTTTCTGACCACGTCATGGAAAAGCAAAATTATCTCTGGCTGGCGCATTCCAAATTGCGCCAGTGCGCTCTTGCCCCAGAACTGATGATCGGCGAGCTGGCGCCGGAAATTCACGGGGTATCCGCCATTCGCCGCCACGGTAAAACCATATGGCAAAAAGATTTTTTTAGCGGCGAAGCCCATATGTGTCACAGCATCGCTAATATACAGCGGCATCACTTCAAATATCTCAGTTTTTGTCGTCCCGGCGATGTGCATGTTCATTTTTTTGGCACCGCGACGCTGAGTTATGCCGACCATATGCAAGTGGAAGATGGTGATGAATTTGTCATTCATTGCGACGACTTTGGCATGCCGCTGCTCAATCGGCTGCGTCTTGAAAAAACGGCACGGCAAACCGAAGTGATGGTGTTATGATGATAAACTCGCCCAAAACAGAGACAACGCGCTTGCCTGAAACCATTGCCGAGGCGGTGCGCACGCGTGTTTTGTATGGTGATTATGCTCCGGGAAAACGCATCTCGGAACGCGATTTGACGGAAGAATTTGGTGTTTCTCGGGCGCCCGTGCGAGAAGCCTTGTGCATGTTGCAGATAGAAGGGGTGGTGGTAGTGCTGCCCAACCGCGGCGCCATGGTTCCTCATTACGACCGTCACCTGCTTGAATGCACCATTGAAGTGGTGGAATATATGGAAGCCTCAGCCGGCCGATTGGCCTGTTTGCGCATCAATAATGAGCGCATAGAATTGATTGCGTCCCTCACCATGACCATGCAAAAAACGCTACAAAAAAAGCAGCGCGTGCGCTATTATCAGTTAAACATGCAAATTCACGAAGAGATTGTCCGCTCATCTCAAAACAGCGTTCTCATCGGCGACTATATCAAATATAACAGACGGCTTTATCGGACGCGGTTTTTGCCCGGCGACAATGACAACAACATTAACTCGGCGATGCGCGAACATCTGCGCATGGTCGATCTTTTGCGACAACGGGACGGCAGCGCACTCAGCATTTTACTGGCCAATCATATGAGCCACGCTTGGCGGCGCGCCGGGATCTATCCCACTAACCAGGAAATGACATGACAAACACCGGACATTTTATTAACAGCCAATGGAGCGATTGTGCCGACAACTTTTTTCAAGCGGTTAACCCAACCAATAATCAGCCCTTACCGCCACGCTTTGCCCAAGGTGGTGCGGCGGATGTTGACCAGGCAGCAATGGCGGCAATGGCGGCGGCGATGCCATATGGCGACTTGCCGGACACGGTGCGCGCAAATTTTTTGCGCACTGTTGCCGAGGCGATAGATTTACACGGCGACGAGATTACCGCCGCCGCCACCCAAGAAACAGCGCTGCCAGCGGCACGGCTCACCAATGAGCGCGGCCGCACTGTCAACCAGTTACGCATGTTTGCCGACCTTATTGAGCAAGGTGATTATTTAGATCTTCGCCATGATGATGCCCTGCCCTTGCGCGAACCCATACCACGGCCGGATTTGCGACTAAGGCAAATACCGATTGGCACGGTGGCAGTTTTTGGCGCGTCCAATTTTCCCCTGGCATTTTCCGTCGCCGGGGGCGACACGGCATCGGCACTCGCCGCGGGATGTCCGGTGATTGTCAAGGGACACCCAGCACATCCGCACACTTCGGCAATTATCGCCTCAGCCATGGGCGAGGCAATATCAAAATGCCATATGCCGACGGGAGTTTTTTCGCTGTTGCAAGGAGCAACCCCTCAGTTATCACAGGACTTGGTGATGCACGACAAAATAGACGCCGTTGGTTTTACCGGTTCTTTAACCGCTGGTCGCGCCTTGTTCGATGCCGCTTGCGCCCGACCGCGTCCTATTCCTTTATACGCTGAAATGGGCAGCATTAATCCAATTTTTTTGCTGCCTGCGGCGGCGGCACAACATGCCGACATTGCCGTCGGATGGGCCCAGTCACTGGCTCTGGGAGGCGGACAATTTTGCACCAATCCGGGGGTGATTTTTTGTCCGGCAAAAGAAGCGGATGCTTTTGCCAAAGCTGCCGATGCGGCATTGACCAAAACACATACCATGCTCACCCCGGGTATTGCGGACGCTTATCGCCGCGCGCTGAAAGACGCTGTGACGGTGGCAAAATCATATGGAGAGGAAAAGCACAGTTCCGACGGCTGCATGGTTGACGCAGCGATCTTGCACTGCCATTATCGGCAATGGTCGGAAAACATTTTCTTACACCAGGAAATTTTTGGTCCTGCCGGTATTGTTGTTGCATATGACAACATGAAACAGCTCGGCGAGGCCGCACAGGAGCTTGCCGGGCAACTTACGGCGACCTTGTGGTTGACCAGCGAAGACAGCGATAATGCCCGTTTATTGCTGCCCGTGCTACAGCGCAAAGCCGGCCGTTTGCTTTGTAACGGCTTCCCGACCGGCGTGGAAGTGGCGGATGCCATGATGCACGGCGGCCCTTACCCTGCCGCAACCTATCCGGCAACATCTGTCGGCGCCATGGCCATCCGCCGTTTTTTGCGCCCGGTTTGTTATCAAAACTTTCCGACAAATATACTGCCCGCCGCTTTGCAATAATTTTAATGGGCCGGCGTTTGGCCATGCTTTTGGCTGCTTATTCAGGTTAATTTAATGATAGAATTTATCTTTTTTATCAACCAGAGAAGATAATGACACAGATGCAAAACACTCAGCTTACCTTGGCACAGT
>JBPCWX010000200.1:0-4665 GCA_051009095.1 Gammaproteobacteria bacterium
TAATGGAGATGAATTTATCAAGCGAATATTGACATGCCAAAACTCAAACACATTGCGGTCATACTTGCTTTTGCCGTGGGAATGCCGGCAACTGCGGCGGATCATATCGAGCAGGCGCAAATCGTGCATGTCACTCCTTTAACGGAAAAAATTTACCACACGGCCCAAGAAATTTGCCATTATCAGGCAACCGGGGTTAATGACCTTAGCGGCACCAACAAAAAAATTATCGGTGGCGTATTGGCTGGTGCCGCGAGCGGCGCAGTCGGCCAAGGAGACGGTAAAGCGGCGGCCATTGGTGCCGGTGCAGTGGTGGGCGTAGTAGCCGCAGTCGGAGACGATCTCAGCAGCGGCCACATATTGGGCGGGGTAACCGGCGGTGTCCTCGGCCATCAATTCGGCACCGGCACCGGCAACCTTGTCCTCACCGGCATAGGCGCGATGATTGGCGCCATTCTCGGCGATAATATCCAAAATCGCAATGATGACCATAGAATGGGACAAAAGAAAGTTTGTGTGACTCACACCTATCCAGAACAAACGCGCATTGTCGGCTACGAAGTGGAATATCGGCACCATGGCGTTTTTTACAGTGTCGTACGCGATGAACACCCGGGACTCAAACGCGGCGACTTTATCAGCGTTGCCCACCTTTCAGCGAACTAAAATCATCCACTGTCATGGGTGAAATTATAGTCGCCGCCGTGCAGACCGGGTGCGGCGAAAAACCACATGACAATCTGACCCATATGGAATCTTTGGTGCGGCGGGCGGCCAGTGACGGAGCGCATATTATTTGTTTGCCCGAATTGTTTGAGCGTCAGTATTTTTGCAAGACTCAGCGGGGCGATTTTTTGCCATATGCGACAACTGCCGCTGACAATCCCGCGGTGCGAGCCATGCGTGTTTTGGCGGCGGAGTTAAAAATTGTCATCCCGGTCAGTTTTTATGAACGCGCCGGACAGGTGCTGTTTAATTCTTTGGCGGTCATCGACGCCGATGGCGAAGTGCTTGGGATATATCGTAAATCACACATTCCCGACGGCCCGGGGTATCAGGAAAAGTTTTATTTTTCTCCGGGCGACACCGGCTTTTGCGTGTGGCCGACAAAACACGCCACCATCGGGGCGGCGATCTGCTGGGATCAATGGTTTCCCGAAGCGGCGCGGGCAATGGCTCTGCAAGGAGCCGAATTATTATTGTATCCCACCGCCATCGGCAGCGAACCGCAAGCGCCCGATATTAATTCTGCGGCGCATTGGCACGCGGTCATGTGCGGACATGCCGGAGCCAATATGATGCCCTTAGTCGCCGCCAACCGCATCGGTTGCGAACAACAGCAAGACGCCCTCGGCCATACCGTAAAAACAACTTTTTACGGTCAATCTTTTATCGCCGATCAACACGGCAAAATTGTCGCCGCAGCAGACGCGGCAGAATCCATTATTATGGCATCTTTTGATACCGCGGCAATTTCTGATGAACGGCAGCAGTGGGGATTGTTTCGCGATCGGCGACCCGATTTATACGGTGTATTACTAAGCAAAGACGGAGGAATCAAACATGCCCCCGCAAAATTCGGCGGCGCACGCTGACAGGCAGCCATTTGCCACCAAAGATATTTTGGACTTGATTAAATTTTTGCAACACCAAAACAACTTACCGTTACCAAGATAAGCATAGCAATACCGTCAAATATGCGAAAATACCGCCATGCCCAAACCACCGACCACTGCTGATACCGCTGCTGCGGTGCGCGAATCATTGCCCAATGCCGCTGAAACATCTGTGGAGGCCGCTTTGCGCCCCACCACTTTACCGGATTATATCGGTCAACATTTAGTGCGGCGGCAGCTGAGTGTGTTTATCGCCGCCGCCCAAAAGCGTGGCGAGGCATTGGACCATGTCCTGCTATTTGGGCCACCGGGACTCGGTAAGACCACCTTAGCCCTGATTATTGCCGCCGAAACTGGCGGGCAATTACATTCCACCACCGGGCCGGCCTTAGAGCGTGCCGGCGACATTGCCGCACTCATGACCTCGCTTGCTCCGGGCGACACGCTGTTTATTGATGAAATTCATCGCATTCATCCCGCCATTGAAGAAACCATGTATTCGGCCTTGGAGGACTTTCGCCTGGACATCATTATCGGCGAAGGACCGACCGCGCGCTCAGTGCGCTTGGATTTACCGCGCTTCACCCTCATCGGCGCCACCACCCGCCCGGGCCGCATGACCTCGCCACTGCGCGATCGCTTTGGTATTGTCTGCGGACTGGAATATTACAATGATGAAGATATGGAAGCGATTGTGCGGCGCAGTGCCGGCATTTTATCGGTCCGCGCCGACCACCACGGCGTAGCCGAAATTGCCCGCCGCGCCCGCCGCACGCCGCGCGTTGCCAATCGCCTGTTGCGGCGCACCCGTGATTTTGCTGAAGTGGAAGGCAGCGGCATCATCGACGGGGCCACCGCCGCCGCCGCCCTAACCATGTTGGGCGTCGATGATGCCGGCTTAGACAGCATGGACAAACGCTATTTAGACGCGCTTCTCAATAAATTTGGCGGTGGCCCAACCGGTGCGGAAACATTGGCTGTCGCTCTTGGTGAAACGGCGGACACTTTGGAATCTTTTATTGAGCCCTATTTAATTAAAGAGGGTTTTTTGGCACGTTCTCCACGCGGACGGATAGCGCTGCCGGCGGCGGCAAAACATCTTGGACTGCCCGGCAGCGAGCCAACAACACTGTGGGATGCCGCCCAATGACCGCAAGCAATTTTACGCTGCCGGTGCGCGTATATTATGAAGACACCGACGCTGGCGGAGTGGTATATCATGCGGCATATGTTCGTTTTTTTGAGCGGGCGCGCACCGAATATTTGCGGCAGTTAGGTCTTGCCATCCGTCAGTTGACCGAAAAAGCCGGCGTATTACTTGCGGTGCGAAGTTTGGCGGTGGAATATCTGCGGCCGGCGTTTTTAGATGATTTATTACACATCAGCGCATATCCTACGGCGGTTGGGCGGGTATGGGTGGATTTTCAACAAACCGCGACACGGCCAGCGGATGGCGAGACGGTGGCGACAGCGACAGTGCGCATTGTTTGTGTACGCCCGTCTCCGTTGCGGGCGGTGTCATTACCGGCGGCACTTACTGATAAAATTAAACTATGATACAAGATACTGGTTTTTTAGCGCTGATATTAAAGGCCAGCCCAGTGGCGCAACTGGTGCTGCTGATTCTATTTGTGCTGTTGTATTTGACGGTGTGGAAAATCCTGCGCAAGCGACTGGGCCTTCGCCATTATGAAGAATCCTGCGCTCTGTTTGAAGAGGACTTTTGGCATGGCGGCGACTTGGACGCCATTGAAACCAGAGCGCGGGCAGGAGATTATGGCCCGCAAGGTTTGTCGCGCATTTTTATCGACGGACAGGAGGAATTTAAGAAAGCCTGCGAAACCAGCGGCGACAATGTTGAATTAATTTTGGAGGGCGTTCATCGGGCCATGAATACTTCGGTGCAGAACGAGAATGTATATTTGGGTCGTCATATGCAGTTTTTGGCGACGGTGGCCGGCGTATCGCCCTACATTGGCTTATTGGGGACGGTGTGGGGGATTATTAACGCCTTTCAATCTCTAACGAAAACGTCGCAGGCGACGGTGGCATTGGTGGCGCCGGGCATTGCCGAAGCACTGGTGGCGACGGCAATGGGTTTGTTAGCGGCAATACCGGCGCTCATTGCCTACAATTATTTCAATCAGCGAATCGAGCAGTTGGAGGCGCGTTGCGAGAATTTCATCAATAAATACTTAAACATTTTGCATCGGAATCTGTGAAAAAACGCCGCCAGCCCATCAGCAACATTAATGTCGTCCCTTATTTGGATGTCATGCTTGTTTTGCTGGTCATTTTTATGATCACGGCGCCATTGTTTAACCAAGGCGTGGTGGACTTGCCGTCTGTGGGAGACGCACCGCTCAATGAACAGCCGGCGGCGGCGATTGAAATTGCCTACACAACTTCGGCGGTCAATCCCTATCGGGTGATTGATCACGAAAGTGGTAAAGAAAGCGTTAGGTTAAACATAATTGACTTACTCGATATTTTAGGGCAAAAACAGATCTTACGGCCGGACACCCCGATTATTATTTCAGCGGCAGAGACGTTGTCATACAAAGATGTCATGGCATTATTGGGCAAACTGCAAAGCGAAGGATATACAAAAGTCGGGTTAGTTGCCCAAAGCGACAGCGGCCAATAACCATGAGCAGTGGGCAGGACATGGCTGCCGGGCGAGATGAGGAAGGGCGTTTGCGCACTGCCGTACAAACCGTATTAATTTTGGCTTTATTTTTTGCCATTTTAGTCATTGGTTTTAATTGGAGGCTTTCTCCGCCCCCTCTTGTGGCCATGGAAGTATCATTAGTGCCTGCTCCCATTAAGGACGTGCCGCCGCCCAAACCGGAACCTAAGCCAGAGCAGCCCAAGCCTGAGCCGAAGCCGGAACCCAAGCCACAGCCCAAACCTAAGCCGGAGCCTAAACCAGCACCCAAACCAAAGCCCAAACCTCAGCCAACAAAGCAAGATTTGGAAGCAGAGATTGCATTGAAGAAAGAAAAAGAACGCAAACGCCAAGAGGAAGAAAAGCGCAAGGAAGAAGAAC
>JBPCWX010000201.1:0-1586 GCA_051009095.1 Gammaproteobacteria bacterium
GATAGCGAAAAAACACAATATGAAAATATGATCAATGCCGCAGGTAGCACCGTAGCATTTTTGGAGCAACGCCAAGCCAGTAACAGCGATGCCAATGGCGATGCGGCAAATAATAGTGCGGCCAATAGCGATGCCAGCGATAACACCGCCAGCCCATCGGCAAATATTGGCAAGGCGGTGGATGATGTTGGTTTCATCATCGCACCACAAATCAGCATCGAATATGACGATGGGTTTTTGCATGGCGATATAAATTTTCGTTATATGCATTCGCTAACCGATGTGGATTATTTTGGTTCAGAATCAGATGGCACAATATCAGATGACATAACCTACACCAAAAAATCCGGTCCCTTGGCATTTTATGTTGGGTTTGGTTTGGGAATTAATTTTTAATATTTTCCTTTCATAAAATAAAAAAGGGCGGGGTAACATCCGCCCTTTTTTATAACCTAAAACATCGCACCCCTAACCGCTATTTGGCAATAAACATCCCCTTTTTATGCAAAAAATGAAAAAAATATCTATTTTTTACCAAAAAAGTGATAAATTTTTTAAAAAATGCTTGACATATAGATAAATATTCTATATAAAAGGGTATAAAAGATAAAAATATTCTATATTCTATGTTTTGAAAGAAAATAAAAATGAAAAATAAGATATTAAGCAGTATATCTTTGCTAGCTTTTTTGGCTTATATGGGCGCGGCAAAAACCGCCTCGGCACAAAATCTTTTAGAAGGTGAACCAGCGGGTATGTTCACCCTAAAAGCCGATGTTGGCTATATTTATAATTTTTCTGGCGGGTGGTTTAAATCGGGTGGTAATAACCCTGGCAATCAAACATCTATCGCCGAAAACTCTTTCGGCTATGGCGGGTCATTGGCCTATACCCATCATTCAGGGGTTGCCCTATCGATGGATTATTTGGGTTTCAACCATAAATGGGTGGGCACGGTGGGCAACTCACCTGACCAACATAGTTATCATGCCAATTACTATGTTATCACCCTAACCCCAAGTTATCGTATCCCGCTTGATGAAACCACAAATAACCAAACGGGATTGGCAGGCGGTGCAGGGTATAATATCATTGATGACAGCGCTATACCTGATGAATTCGCCACCTGTTTGGATATTGTAACCAAATATTTTGCTGATACATTAGGTTTTGACAATAATTTTACTGCTTTAGACTCTAGCTATTTTAGCAATAATACAATTTGTGATACTGATAACGCTGACCAAATCATTGCCGAATTGTTAAATTCTGGTGCCATAGCATTCTATAACGGTTATAACGATTATGATGTTGATGCCAACCAACACACGGGGCGCACCATAGCCTATGGTGTATGGACTCATGTAACCTCGCTGGTGGGGATACAATCTATCTTGAATGCCGACCATTTTCAAGCAGGTAGTGGGCAACCTATCGAGGTTGATTATGAAGTGCATAACCAATTAAGCGATAGCGAAAAAACACAATATGAAAATATGATCAATGCCGCAGGTAGCACCGTAGCATTTTTGGAGCAACGCCAAGCCAGTAACAGCGATGCCAATGGCGATGCGGCAAATAATAGT
>JBPCWX010000202.1:0-5649 GCA_051009095.1 Gammaproteobacteria bacterium
ATGAAAATCATCGACGCCAAAACCTTTATGGTCGCCAATCCCCCGCCGTCTTTTGGCGGGGCTTATTGGGCTTTTGTCAAACTCACCGCCGACAACGGCATCAGCGGTATCGGCGAAGCATATGGCGCGCCCTTTCATCCGCACGCTTTGACCGCCATGTTTGCCGATGTGTGCGCGCGCCATGTGATTGACGCCGACCCTTTTGACACCGAAAAATTATGGAAAATTATCTATGCCCGCAATTACACGCAACGCCCAGATGCGGGTTTGTGTGCCGTTCTCAGCGCTGTGGACATGGCTTGCCGCGATATGGTCGGCAAAGAATTGGGCGTCCCCGTTTACAAATTATTGGGCGGCATGGTGCGTGAACGACTGCGTGCCTACACCTATTTATACCCCCAAGAAGGGGATCATGGCAATGTTTATACAGACGCCGATTTGGCCGCCGAACGTGCCGCAGCATATGCCCGGCAAGGATTCACCGCCGTCAAGTTTGACCCGCTCAATGCCTATGGTGCATTTGACCCCCGCCAAATTTCCCTGGAAGAATTATCCCGCGCCGAAGATTTTGCCGGCAAAATTCGCGAAGCAGTCGGGGGACAGTGCGATTTACTCATCGGCACACATGGACAAATGACACCAGCGGCAGCCATTCGCCTGTCGCAGCGGCTGGAAAAATATCAGCCGCTGTGGTTGGAAGAACCCACCCCGCCCGAAAACCCCGCCGCCATGGCGCAAGTGGCACGCCAAAGCACCATCCCCATCGCCGCCGGCGAACGCTTGTGCGGGCTGCACGAATTTGCCCGCTTGCTGGAAGCGCAAGCGGCGGCCATTTTGCAACCAGCCCCCGGGCGCGTCGGCGGCATCGGCGAAATGAAAAAAATCGCCGCCCTTGCCGAATCCCGCCATGTCCACCTAGCGCCACATCTCTATTGTGGGCCAGTGGCGGCGGCGGCAAACATTCACGTCGCCGCCAGCATTCCCAATTTTTTAATTTTGGAATGTGTCCAAACTTTGGGCGGCTTTCACGCCGATATTTTACAAACGCCGCTGCGGTGGGAAGATGGCTATGTGTTGGTGTCTCAAGCCCCCGGTTTAGGCGTGGAATTAAACGAAGAAGTCGCCGCCGCCCATCCATATAACGGAGACGCCCTGCATCTAACGCCGTCCTCTCTGCCGATGAATTAAATGATAAAAATTTTACCTAATCCGCCGCCGGCAAAAATGTTGTGTTAAAATCCCGCTTATGAATGATACTAACATTAACCCCTCTGAGGCTTTTCGCGCTTTGGTCGCGCGCGAGGCCGACAAAAATTACTCTTTTGCCGTAGAAAAAATTGACGGCTCGATCCTTGCCGACGGTGATGTTTTGGTGCGCGTTGAATGGTCGGATGTCAATTATAAGGACGCTTTGGCATTGACCAACAAAGGTAAAATTTTGCGCTCCTCACCCATGATTCCGGGGGCGGATTTTGCCGGCGAAGTTGTCGCCGCCGCCAATGACGCATTCCACACGGGCGATAAGGTTTTATTAACCGGTTGGGGCGTGGGCGAAAAACACAGCGGCGGTTTTGCCCAATATGCCCGCGCTCCGGCCAAAATGCTCACGCCCTTAGCGGCTGGGCTAAGCACTCGCCAAGCCATGACTTGCGGCACCGCCGGCCTCACTGCCGCATTATGCGTGCTTGCTCTTAAAGACAGTGGCCATGTCCCCGCCGGTGGCCAAATTGCCGTCAGCGGCGCCTCGGGCGGCGTGGGCAGTTTTGCCGTCCGCTTATTGGCAAAATTAGGATACGCCGTAAGCGCCATTAGCCGCCCCGCCGCCGCCGATTATCTCAAAGAAATTGGCGCCGCCGATGTTATCGCACGCGAAGAAATGAGCGCCGATTCGCGACCGCTGGAAAAATCTCGCTGGGACGGTGCAGTGGACACCGTGGGCGACAAAATCCTCGCCCGCTTATTGGCCGAAACAAATTATGGCGGTGTTGTCGCCGCTTGCGGTTTGGCGGGTGGCGTTCAATTAAACACCACGGTCATGCCATTTATCTTGCGCGGCGTCCGTTTGGACGGGATTGATTCTGTCATGATCCCGCAAACCCTGCGCGCCAAAGCGTGGCAACTGCTGGCTGACACGCTAACGGCGGCGGATTATGAACTCATAGCAAGCGCAGTCATTGGCCTTGATGGTTTGCTGGAAGCGGGACAGCAGGTTATCCGGGGCGATTTTAACGGACGACTCATTGTTGACCCTTGGTTATGATGTGGCGTGAAGCTTTGCCCGGCGTCTGGCGCGTTGATGTATCCCATCCGTCTCCGGGGCATACCTGTTGCTATTTATTGACAGAAAAAGACTCCGCCGCTTTGGTTGATTGCGGCGCTAAAAAAGGCGTCTCCACAGTTTTAGAAGCATTGACGGCGGCACAGATGCGCCCCGAACAAGTGCAATGGATTATCGCCACCCACTCCCACATGGATCATGTCGGTTCGGCTGGAGAATTTTTACAACATTTTCCCAACGCCACTTTGGTCGGCCATGCCAACGCCCTGGAACATTTGGTCAATCCCTATAACCGCCTTATTCCCGCGGTCCGCCGTTTATTTGGCGACGCTTGGTTTGATGCGCAATATGGCCCCATCGTACCCGCCGAAGAAGCGCGCGTTAAAACGCTGGAAGATGGCGCAACACTGGAGTTTGGCGGGCGGACGCTAACGGCTTTATACACCCCCGGACATGCGTGGCATCATCTGAGCATTCATGATCCGGCGCGCGATATTTTTTACGGCGGCGATGCATATGGCGTGTCATATGCCGGCAATACTTCCGGTGATTCATTTATTGTGCCGGTCATGCCGCCGTCCCAATTTGCGCCGGTGGAAATGGCGCAGTCATTGCGCAAACTGCGCGACTTAAAAGCAACATGGGTGGGCTTGGCACATTTTGACATCAAGCCAAATTCCCCCATTTTGGCACAGCGTCAAATTGACGCTATTGATGATTGGGTGGAGATGGCAAAGCAGATTCCCATTGACGATAGTTTTGCCGATGATTTTCAGGTGAAATTAAAATCTTACATGGCCACCGTCGCCACCGCACAAGGTTTTGACGGTGTTTCTGATTATCACGACCACGACACTTTTTTGAGCAGCCGCGGTTTTGAATACTGGCTAAAAAGGCACTACCGCCAATAACCCAAGCGGCGGCGTGTTTATCGCGCCGACTTTTATCCTTGATAATAAACAAGCGTTGGGCGACATCATAATTGGGCGACATCAATTTGTCGATGCTGATTAATAAATAAGATATAATTGATTGCACACATCTGGAGACACATTATGCCCTTAGCAAACAAACGTACTTTTACTGGAGAAGAAGCCCAAGCCGACGCCATGGCGCTTGCGCCATTTCCCAACTCACGCAAAATATACGAACAAGGTCGGCGCGATGATCTTCGCGTGCCGATGCGTGAAATTTCCCTGTCGCCCACCGTATTGGGAGATGAAACGCGCAACAATCCGCCGTTTTACGCATATGACACTTCCGGTCCCTACACCGACCCGCAAGCACCCATTGATATTCGCAGCGGCCTGCCTTGTTTGCGCACGGCGTGGATTGAAGAACGCGGTGATACGCAACTGTTGGCCGGCATGACATCATCTTTTGGTCGGGCGCGCTTGGCTGACGGCAAATTGGACACCCTGCGATTCCCTGCTCCACCGACTCCGCGCGCCGCCCAATCGGGTGCGTGCGTTACCCAAATGGGATATGCCCGCCGTGGCATAATCACCCCAGAAATGGAGTTTGTCGCTTTACGCGAAAACATGCGGATTGACGAAGCCGCGGCACAAAGTGCACACCGCGGGCAATCCTTTGGCGCCGCCATTCCCCACCGCGTCACGCCAGAGTTTGTGCGGGATGAAGTGGCACGGGGACGGGCTATTATTCCCGCCAACATTAATCATCCTGAAACCGAGCCGATGGCGATCGGACGCAATTTTTTGGTGAAAGTCAACGCCAATATCGGCAATTCGGCAGTGTCATCGGGCATCGGCGAAGAGATCGAGAAAATGACTTGGGCCATTCGCTGGGGGGCGGACACGGTAATGGATTTATCCACCGGCAAAAACATTCACGAAACGCGCGAATGGATTGTGCGCAATTCACCAGTGCCGATTGGCACCGTGCCGATTTATCAGGCCTTGGAAAAAGTGGGCGGTCAGGCGGAAGAATTAACCTGGGATATTTTTCGCGACACGCTGATTGAGCAGGCCGAACAAGGCGTGGATTATTTCACCATTCACGCGGGGGTGCGGTTGGCCTTTGTGCCGATGACGGCGCGGCGCATGACCGGCATTGTCTCGCGCGGCGGCTCGATTATGGCCAAATGGTGTTTAGCGCACCATCGCGAAAGTTTTTTGTATGAAAAATTTGCTGACATTTGCGAAATCATGCGTGCCTATGATGTGAGTTTTTCGCTTGGTGACGGTTTGCGTCCGGGCGCCTTGGCGGATGCCAATGATGAAGCACAATTTGCGGAGCTGCGCACCTTGGGCGAACTGACCAAAATTGCTTGGCAAAATGATGTGCAAGTGATGATTGAGGGGCCAGGGCATGTTCCCATGCAATTAATCAAAGAAAACATGGAAAAAGAATTAGACGCTTGCATGGAAGCGCCTTTTTACACGCTGGGCCCGTTGGTAACGGATATTGCCCCGGGTTATGACCACATTACTTCGGCGATTGGTGCGGCGCAAATTGGCTGGTATGGCACGGCGATGTTGTGTTATGTGACGCCCAAAGAGCATTTAGGTTTGCCCAACAAAGACGATGTTAAAACGGGGATTGTGACTTACAAAATTGCAGCACATGCTGCCGATTTAGCCAAGGGGCATCCGGGGGCGCAAGCACGGGATGATGCGTTATCCCGCGCCCGCTTTGAATTTCGCTGGGAGGATCAATTTAACTTAAGTTTGGATCCGGACACAGCGCGGCGTTTTCATGATGAGACGCTGCCGCAGGAGTCGGCGAAAGTGGCGCATTTTTGTTCCATGTGCGGCCCGAAGTTTTGCTCGATGAAAATCACTCAGGAAATTCGCGAATATGCCGCCAAACACGGCATGGAATCGGGTGCCGCCATTACCCGCGGCATGGAAGAAAAATCAGTGGAATTTCAGCGGGGCGGCGGAGAGGTTTATCGGTAAAATCAAGGAGGTAAGAGATATGGTATCTAACAAATTCGGAAATTTAAAAAGAGAACACGTCATTAAAGCAATCGATAGTTTTAATAAAAACCGTGAATTGCTTAGCCCTCATCGCAGAGCCATACATAAATATAAGCTTCGCTACAAAAGTGAAAACTATCCGCCCAAAGGAATCATTTCTTTGGCATGCGAAAAAATCGGAATAACTCTTCATGCTAGCGATTTTTCTGGTGGCTATGAAACAAATAAGCCCTTACTTAATCTGGGATTTACGGTGCTTGACGAAAATGGTAATCGTCTTAAGAAAGACACAAGCACTTCTGAAAGTCGCAAATCGACAATTTCTTTTTCATTAAAAGAAATTAAAACAGACAAACACGGGGAAAAGTTTGAGGAGGGTAGTCCGCAAAAAAGATTAACAAATGTCTATGAGCGAAATCCCAAAGCCAG
>JBPCWX010000203.1:0-2440 GCA_051009095.1 Gammaproteobacteria bacterium
GCACTGGAGCGGTATTGGGTGCGGGGCGACGCCATTCTGCCCATTGCAATTTGATGCCCTTCATTTTTGTTGCCATATCAAAATAGCTCGGCCATTCCCAAGCCGCTATTGCCACATGCGCCGCCGCCGAACTGGGCAAAAGCCCCATCACCTCTGGACCACGATACACCACTGGTCTTACATAACAATCGGGTAATTGATTTGCCTTGATGACCTCATCGGTGGCGGCCATGATATCTTCTAAACTATAATCTATGGGGATACGCAACATCTTTGCCGAATCCAATAGCCGTTGGCTATGTTCCTTCAAACGAAAAACCTTGCCACCATATGCACGCTCGCCCTCAAACGCCACCGAAGCATAATGTAAGCCATGGGTTAAAATATGAATGTTGGCATCGCGCCATTTTATTAATTGACCATTGAACCAAATAACCCCGTCGCGGTCTGCCATAGTATCATTAAGCAATGTTGACATAACTATCTTATAGCAAGAATTTTTTTATTTTTCAAAACCATTCATTATCAAGGATCCATAAAAGATTATAATAAGGGTAAGGAGTTAAAAAAACAAACTCAATAATCTTAGGGGGAGACCGCCCCGCCTACCTCACCCATCTCCACTTGCCCGCTCGCACCGATCTTGCTTGATTTTAACTTATGAATCATTGACAGATTTCATGATGATATGATAAAAAACAATATGAAGATAAAAAAAGTCGTAACCGAATCCATTAGTAAATTACATCCAACAGATGCTAAAACCCATCTTGAACGAGGTTTTGAAAAATATAAATTAAAACAATATAAAGAATCTATAAAAGATTTTGATAAAGCGATAAAATTAAACCTAAAAGATGTTGTCGTCTATCTTTTTCGTGGCAATGCAAAAAAGGAATTAAACCAACATGAAGAAGCCATAAAAGATTTTGATAAAGTGATAGAATTAAATCCAAAAGATGCTGATACCTATTTTTCTCGTGGTATTGCAAAAGGTCCATTAAAACAATATAAAGAATCTATAAAAGATTTTGATAAAGCGATAGAATTAAATCCAAAAAATGTTGATGCTTATCTTGTTCGTGGTTTTGCAAAATATATATTAAAACAACATAAAGAATCTATAAAAGATTTTGATAAAGTGATAGAATTAAATCCAAAAAATGCTGATGCCTATAATCATCGTGCTGTTGCAAAAGCTAATTTAAAACAATATGAAGAAGCCATAAAAGATTTTGATAAAATGATAGAATTAAATCCAAAAGACGCTGATACCTACTATAGTCGTGGCAATGCAAAAGCTGATTTAGAACAATATGAAGAAGCTAGAAAAGATTTTAATAAAGCGATAAAATTAAATCCAAAAAATGCTGATACCTACTATAGCCGTGGCAATGCAAAAGCTAATTTAGAACAATATGAAGAAACTATAAAAGATTTTGATAAAGCAATAGAATTAAATCCAAAAAATGCTTGTGCCTACTATAGTCGTGGCAATGCAAAATATGAATTAAAACAATATGAAGAAGCTAAAAAAGATTTTAATAAAGCGATAGAATTAAATCCAAAAAATGCTTATGCTTATTTCTGGCGTGGTGCTACAAAAGGTTACTTAAAACAATATAAAGAAGCCATAAAAGACTTTGATAAATCTATAGAATTAAATCCAAAATATGCTTATGCATATCCTAGTCGTGGTAGTGCAAAATATGAATTAAAACAATATGAAGAAGCTATAAAAGACTTTGATAAATCCATAGAATTAAATCCAAAATATGCTAATACCTATTATCATCGTGGTATTGCAAAAGGTTACTTAAAACAATATGAAGAAGCTATAAAAGACTTTGATAAATCCATAGAATTAAATCCAAAAGATGCTTGTGCCTATTATAGTCGTGGTGTTACAAAAGGTTACTTAAAACAATTTTTTGATGCCATAAGAGATTATGATAAATCCATAGAATTAGATCCAAAAAATGCTGGAATCTATTATAGTCGTGGTAGTGCAAAATATGAATTAAAACAATATGAAGAAGCCAGAAAAGATTTTGATAAGGCTGATGAGCTAGAGAAACAAACTCAATAATATTAGAGGCAACCACACCACCCCCTGCCTACTATCTTGTCCCCAAAATAAAAACATTTGAGTTCAAAGCAAAAAATCATTATTCCCCCTAGAAACCGCCTATAAAAAAATCAATCAAAAGGGTAATGGAGCGGATGATGGGGATCGAACCCACGGCATCCACCTTGGCAAGGTGGCGCTCTACCGCTGAGCTACATCCGCAATAACATTTACCTTTTACAGCAATTTTATTTTTTTTCAAGCCAAATTATTTTATACCCAAATGGCGATTAAACAGACTCAATAAGAATAGCTTGCGATTGGCTTGTAAATGAATGATATTGCCAGCGATATAAAAAAATAAGGCGATTG
>JBPCWX010000204.1:0-7252 GCA_051009095.1 Gammaproteobacteria bacterium
ATCATCGGGGGCGCGCGCCTTTGTGTGTGAGCGACATGCTTGTCGTCCGCCGGTGGATAATTTGGAGGAATTGGTGGGTATGCTTGGTTTGCCATTTCCGCCAAAGCAGGGGTATAAGATAAAATAAAATTATGCCCCCGAGCAAAATATCATTTGATGGTTTTATTCGCCATTGCTCACCGCTACTCAAAGTCCCTGAACTTGAAGATAGAATGCGCGTGCGGGTGCATACCGTAATGTCTGAATTGCTTTCTTTTGAAGCAGGAGGCAATGCGATTGAAAATATGCGCCGATTTTTACGGCAGCATGATGATTTTTTGGGTGTGATGCTTTCCTTGTCAGGTTTGTCGCAGGAAAAATTTTTGCGGATTCTTACTGCCGAACGATTTGCGGACAACGATTTTGGCTCTGAATGGGGGATTAAGGCAATTAAACGGAAGATAAAAAAAGAAGATGATTTTGCCGACAAAATTGCCAGCATGTTTTTACAAGGACGAAATCACGCGCTACTGTCCAATAAAATCGCTGATTTTTATTTAGACCAGATTTCATTGGCAGGTGGCTGGATCGACATGATTCGCAATAAAAACATAATGTCCAGTGTTGTGCGCAAGCAGTTGGTGGGTGAATAATACCGACTTAAAAGGAGAATATATTGAAACCGCAATTTGCGATATACTTGGCCGGGCGGATATTGCATTTGAAAAAGGACAAGTGCCGCTGTTGGGCAAGGAAGCCGACCTGGCCATTCCATCCTGTGCCGACCCATATGTTATAGTCATGTCTTCATATCAAGAAACCACCTCCAGTAGCCAAACACAGCGAGCCAATGAGCAGCGTGAAATATATCGTAAATTGCAGGGCGACAATGAGCGCTATCCGTCACGCCCACCTCGCTTGATGGTGAATTTTGTCGATGGCGGTGGCTGGCTGGCGCGGCGTTCCGATTTAAGAAAAATGCACGCCAGTTGCGATTATTGTATTAATATGAATATGCGTGGCGAATTGTTGGATATTGTCAAATATCGAATGGTGCAATTATGACAAAATGGACGGACAAAATTATCATCGGCGATTGTTTGCAAATTATGGCGGATATGCCCGACAACAGCGTGGACATTTGTTTCGCCGACCCGCCTTTTAATCTTCGCAAAAAATACTTATCGCACCATGACCGAATGGCGGAGGAAGATTATTTGCAATGGACGCACCGCTGGATTTTGCAAGTGGTGCGGGTGGTCAAACCCGAAGGCTCCATTTTCATTCACAATATCCCCAAGTGGCTTACCCACTGCGCTGCTGTTCTTAATGAGTTGGCGCATTTTCGTCATTGGATTGCTTGGCATGCCAACGGCCGGCCCTTGGGCAAAACCCTACTGCCATCTCATTATGGCATTTTGTATTACACTAAAAGCCACAAAAATTTCAAGTTTTACGATACCCGCGCGCCGCATACAACTTGTCGCAAATGTCATGCTTATGTCAAAGACTATGGCGGCAAAGAAAATCAGCGCCATCCTTTTGGGGCTTTGGTGGGTGATGTGTGGACAGATATTCACCGTATTCGGCACAGCTGCCGGCGCGACTTGCATCCATGCCAACTGCCAGTGCATTTATTGGAACGGTTGATTTTGCTTAGCACCGATGCGGGCGATGTTGTGTTGGATCCTTTCCTTGGCGCCGGCACTACGGCCATGGCCGCCAAAAAACTGGGGCGGCATTATATTGGTATTGACATTGACGAGCAATACGCCCAAATTGCGCGGGATAACATTGCCCAAGCTAAAGAATCAACATTGCACGGTTTTTATGTGTCGCGTTTTTTGGGTAAGGTGGTTACCATTCGCGACGCAGACGCCAAACAAATTTATGGGGCACCGCCGGCCAAATCGGAGCGTGCCAGCAACAACAAGCGTCAAGCGGCATAAATGACGGTAAAACTAACATTGCCAGTGTTATGCGCCGGTCTTGTGCTTTTGTCTATTACCACCGCTGTTGCGGCATCATCCCACAAGCCTTTTGTCATGTCCACAAACTCAGCCAAACTGCGGGTGGTGGACGGCGATTCCATTAATTACGGACGCCATCATTTTCGTTTGTGCGGCATTCAAGCGCCAGAGCGCCAGATGTTTTATTATCACCAAGCAACCAATCTTTTGCGCGGTTTTATTGAGCGCGGACGCCTAACTGCCCATGTTGTGGATACCGATAAATATGGCCGTAAAGTAGCGGTGTTTTATGCCAATAACAACCGCGAATCAGTGAATGAAAAAATGGTTAAAGCCGGAGGCGCAAAACATTACAAGCGGTTTTCGCAGAACTGCAATAAATTTATTTCGCCGCGACTTTTCGATATTTTAGAAAAACGCGCCCGTCGCGGTCGTTTGGGACTTTGGCGCCGCCATTAAAATTTTTGCCAAATGATTATCTCGGTTAGCTTGCCCTGCCCCGACAACAAGCAACCAAAGAAAAACGGTTACGGCACATGCTGGACGAATTGCAACCGGGCGGCGTTTATATGAAAATGCGCCATAAAAATTGGCCATGCTAATTATTCAATGGCCATAGGGGCTTGCACTTGCTCCATTAAGTTATTATCCCATTCGCCCTTCACCTTGACCTGCGCCAAGGCTCCCAGCATAAAGGCTTCGATGAGATTGTGCGATAAATATACATATGTGCCCGGCTGCTGGAATGTGTACGTGAATGCTCCCGCCGAACCTGCGGCAATAACCCAACTTTCAAGGTTGTTTAGCGGCGGGTCAGCCAAATTGCCGCGCTCCCACACATGATCGCCATGACCGCCGATAAGATGCGGATAAGATTGACGATTGGCCTGCGAATGAATAAATAATACGGTCTCGCCGACGCTGGCGTGCATGGCATTGTCACCCGTCAACGCTTGGGTGCTTTCGCCGAAAACAACATGCGTCGGATTAAGCGTCCGCATGACCGCCAAATCATCAGCCAGCGATGCCGCCGCACTAGCATAACGCTTATATTTGCCTTGCGCATCCTTGGGCAAATAAAAATCCTGCTCGCCAATGTAATAGGCACGGTCGTATTTAATTTGTTTGCCGTCTTTGTCGCGCAAACCTTCTCGAGGCAGCACCATAATCGCCCCGTTCATGCCGTGGACGACATGCCAGGGCACCATGATTCCGCCCGGTGCACAATGATAAATAAAGACACCGGCTTTGACCGCCTGCCACCGCAACACAACTTTTTCGCCCGGATTGATAATGGTCAAATCTCCACCACCCAAAGCACCAGTAGCCGCATGAAAATCAATGTTGTGCGGCAAAATATTGGTCTTAGGATTGACTAATGTCAATTCCACATAATCGCCTTCGTGGACGACAATAAGCGGCCCCGGTACACTACCGTCATATGCAAAAGCCCACATAAAAGCGCCCGGCTCCACTTCTATTTCTTTTTCCTCAATGACCATCTCAAGCTCCACCACTCGCGGCCCGCCATCGCGCATAAAGTCATGTTCCGGCACCATCGGCGGCTTTAGCAAAGTCTGTCGCACCCGAGGCAGCCCAGACAAGTCCGCTTGCTTACCGACAACATAGCCTGATAAACCGCCACCCGCAGCCCAAGCAGTGCTAAAAGGGAAACATATTGCAAACAACAATAAACTCAGCTTTTTTGCTTTCATGATATTCTCCTGGTAATGTTTTGCTTAATATTATCATAATTTCTGTAATTTCTGTAATTATAAGAATTAAAACAAAAAAATAAGGATATGACAAGTTTTAATTACAAGCGATGATTCTTGATGACACTTGCTGATTATTGTTTTTGTCAAAATAATTTCTTGCCAGGATACTGGCGACAATGCGCGCGCAGCGATGCAGTTATTTGCCCACACAAAATTTGGAAAAAATTTCGCCCAGCAAATCTTCATCATCAAAAGCGCCGGTGAGGGTTTGCAAACACTGATGCGCCGAGGCCAACCAAGCCGCGGCAACTTCCACTTGTGCGGCGGCGTCCTCCGCTTTTTGCAGGCAGCTCACACAGCGGCCCAACGCCGTCAAATGTCGCGCCCGTGCCGAAAAAGACGGCGCCGCTTCACAGACCCCGCCCAAACGCGCAATGGCAGCGCGCAAAGAATCTATGCCGGCTCCCGTTTTCGCCGATATAAATACCGTCCCGTCCCGCTCCCCCGCCGGCTCATCCCTCAGATCAATTTTATTCCTCACGCGCAAAATCACACTGCCGGCCATCATTGCCTCCGCAAAAATTTTATCGTCATCCGCCAGCAACAGGACACCGTCATCTATCGCCAAAATTAAATCCGCCCGCTGTGCCTCGGTGCGCGCCCGGGCCATGCCTTCGCGCTCAATATCCTCAGCGCCATCGCGCAACCCGGCAGTATCCGTCAGACGCACCAGCAAACCATTGAGGTTAATTTCCCGTCCAATTAAATCGCGCGTTGTTCCCGGTGTCGCACTCACAATCGCGGCATCTTCACCGCATAATGCGTTGAGCAATGAAGATTTTCCCACATTGGGACGACCTATAATCGCCGCCGTTAATCCAGCCGCCAACCGCGCGCCTTGTTCGCACTCGCGCAAAAAAACTTCCACCTGATGCCGCAAAGCCGCCACCCGCGCCGCACTCATGCCGATGGCGTCAATATCTTCATCAGCAAAATCCAGCAAGGCCTCTGTCTCGGCACGTAACTGCGCCACTTGTGCCGCCAAAGATTCCGCCCGCCGCGAAAATTCTCCCGTCAAAGAACGCGCTGCGGCACGGGCAGCAGCGGCACTGCTGGCATTAATTAAATCCGCCAACGCCTCCGCCTGTGCCAAATCCAATTTGCCGTTTAAGTGTGCGCGCAAAGTAAATTCCCCGGGCTCCGCCAATCTTGCCCCCAATGCCAAACAGCGTGATAGTACGCCGCGTGCTGCGGCGCCGCCATGACTGTGCAATTCCAAAACATCTTGACCGGTAAAAGAATGCGGCGCCGAAAAATACAAGCAAATACCGTCATCCAGCGGGGTGCCGTCCGCATCCACAAAAACCGCGCGCGCAACTTGACGGGGCGGGGGAAGCCGGCCGGCGGCGATAATTTTTTGTGCCAAGGGCGCGATACCGTCGCCACTCAGCCGCACTATGCCCACACCGCCCAAACCCGGCGGTGTGGCTAAGGCGGCGATCAGGTCATTTGCGGCCTGCACTGGTGATGGAACGGGCTATGTACCATTGTTGAGCGATGGAAAGCAAGGTGTTCACCAGCCAATACAGCACCAGCCCGGACGGAAAAAATAAACTGAACACGCTAAAAAAGATCGGCATGATCTTAATAATCATCGCTTGCGTGGGATCGGGCGGAGCCGGCGACATGCGCGTTTGCAAAAACATTGAACCGCCCATTAAAATCGGCAAAATAAAATATGGGTCGGGTGTTGATAAGTCATCAATCCACAAAGCAAACGGCGCATGGCGCAATTCCACACTGCCCAAGATAACCCAATACAAGGCAATGAACACCGGAATTTGCAGCAAAATCGGCAGGCAGCCGCCAAAAGGATTGACTTTTTGCTGACGATACATCTCCATCATCGCTTGCTGCATCTGTTGTTTGTCATCCTTAAATCGCTCTTGCAAAGCTTTAATGCGCGGTGATAATTCTTTCATGCGGGCAATGGAACGATACGACACCGAGGACAACGGATAAAAAGCAAGTTTAATTAAAAAGGTCAGCAAGATAATCGACACGCCCCAATTACCGACAAATGTTTGCAGCCATGCCAATAACTTAAACAACGGCACGGCAATAATGGTAAGCCAGCCATAATCCACCACCAAATGAATGCCCGGCGCATCATTGTTTTCGTGTAAGCCGTTTAGCACGCTTTGCTCCTGTGCGCCGGCAAACAATCGCGCCCCCACAGTTTTGCTCTCACGCGGAGCAATGGCGCCAAATGGAATAAGTGCTCCGGCGCGCCGATTGCCGCTTTTGTCAGCCCGCATAAAATATTCGCGCGCCCCGGGGTCGGGCAGCCAAATGGCGGCAAAATAACGCTGAATCATGCCGATCCAGCCGTCATTGCTTTGCTTGGGGAAATCATCATCGCCGATGTCTTCAAAGGACACTTTATTAAATTTGCTCTCATCGGTATAAACCGCCGCCCCAAAAAAAGACGGCAAAAAGGCCGATTGTTCGCCGCTTGACGTGCCATTATGAGCGATTTGGAAATAGGCAAAGGGCGACGCCGTTTCGGTGCCAAGATTTTGCGCGCGAAAGTCGAGGCGGATAAGATAATCACTGCGGGTAAAAGTGTATATTTTAGAGACGCGCCAATCTTTATTTTCTGTTATTAGAGTGACCGCCAAAATATCCGCATCTTCCGCCAATGAAAAATTCGTCCCGCCCACCGGGGAATAATGGGCGTAATGATCGGGCGCATCGGGGGCGCCAATCAGACCGCTTTGGGCGATCTGGCGGCGGACGCCGTTTTCCAATAAAAGAAAGGAATCATTTTCATCACGATGTTTTTTGAGCCGCAAACTCACCAATGAGCCGCCTTTTTCGCTGATGACGGCATCCAGCCAATCGGTGTGAACACGCACGGCGCGGCTATCTTCTGTCGCCGCCAAAGCCGACGGTATCGGGGTGTCCTCGGCGGTGGCCAAGGCAGTCGGGGGCGAAGGAATATCCTCGGCCGTGTTGGGCGTCGGGGTATCTGCACTTTGTGTGGCGACAATCGGGGCTGTGCTGCGGTCGGCATTGGGCGGCCATTTTTCCCATCGCTGCCACAAGACGAGGAGCGAATAAAAAAGCAAGCCGATGCAAATGAGGCGAAAAACGTCGTTCATATATGGCGGGGCAGGGTGCGCAACATTTGAAAAAATTCCTCCTGCACTTCAACATCGGCAGTAGGCGGCAGTTTGGGTCGCTTAGTTTGCGGCGATACTTGGGCGATGATGTCCAGCGGCGGCAGTTGCAAGCGAAGATGTTGGCGAAAAGCCTCGCGCAGCAGGCGGCGAATTTTATTGCGGCGGGTGGCCTTGCGGACATGGCGTTTGCCGATGACCAGCCCCAGTCGCGCGGATTGAGTTTTATTGGGAAAAAAACGCATTTGCCAAAAAAAGCCGGTTATTTTTTTACCACGTCTTGCGACACGCTCAAACTGCGTCCGTTCAGAAAGGAAAGCAACGCCAGCGCGCGCGTTCAAGCGGCCAGCCTTTTGCGCCCTTTGCGCCGGCGAGCGTTGATGATAGCGCGACCGTGGCGTGT
>JBPCWX010000205.1:0-5926 GCA_051009095.1 Gammaproteobacteria bacterium
GCACAGTGCCGCCCAGTATAGCACCCCCGAAGTTATTGCCGCTTTGATAGCAAAAGGCGCGCGGGTCGGCAGCCGTGATAAAGACGGCGCCACCGCTTTGCATGCGGCAGTCAAAAGCGGTAATGTCGGCGCCTTTGCCGTATTGAGCAAGAAAATCGATATCAACGCCCGCGACAAAGATGGCGATACGATGCTGCATTATTGGGCGGGATATAGGGGCAACCGCGCCATGTTGGATGCCCTGTTGACCACCGGGGCAAAGATAAACGCCCGCAACGAAAAAGGCAATGCGCCGTTGCACTATGCAATTCTTACCAATCAGCAGCAAGCGGTTTTATTGCTGTTAGAAAATGGCGCGAATGCGGGTATATCCAATGCAGAAGGCAAAACGCCGCTTGTTTTGGCGGACGAAAATGCAGACTTCCAAAACTCGGAAGCCTATTGGGTGCTGAATGATACGCAATATGCGCCGGCGGAAGTGGAAGAAACACCGGCGGCGGACAACTTGAATGTGGAGCCATATGTGCCGCAATAATATGGCATGGCGCGTGCTGTTTTTGGCAATGTGTTTTACCGTATCCGCGCACGCTCAGCAAATCACCATAACGAATAGCGCGCCTCAAACAACGGATGATTTTGTGAAGCGGGCAAAAGTGGCGGTTTCTTTGGGCAACGCCGCTTTGGAAAAAAAGGATTGGACCACGGCGCGAACACATTTTGAGGCGGCAGCGGTTTGGTATGAGCAAGGCGAAGACCATAAAAACGCCGCCGGCACGCGACAGATAGCGGAGCGTTTGACGGCGCGCGAAAAACTGACGGCACAGGCGCATTTGTCATCAGAAGCGGCAAAAGCGGCGGCGCAAGCGGGCAATGCCGGCTTGGCAGTTGAGCATCTTGAGGCGGCGGCGCAATATTATGAGCAGCTGGGGGAAAACGAAAATGCGGAGGCAATGCTGTTGTTATCAGAGAAATTGCGCGGCTATATTGACCCATCGCAAGAGGCGGCGCGATTATCAGGTTTGGGCGACAATGCTGCGGCAAGAGGCAACAAGATCGGCGCGGCGGATTTTTATCAGCGCGCCATAAAGTTATATCAGGATATTGATGATTGGCACGGAGAAAATGAAGTGCGGACAAAAGCGAATAATCTCATTGACAAAAGTGCCAAGGTGAATTGTGCCGATTTAGATAAAATTAGCCGTTCGCTGTGCGAGAAAAAAGAGGAAGAAAAACAACGGCAGCTGGCAGAAAGGCAGCGGCAGATTGAAGCGCAACGGGAAGAAGAATTAAGACAAGTCGCAGAAGTGGAAAGAAAACAAAAACAACAAGACGCAGAAGCGAAAAGAAAACAAAAACAACAAGACGCAGAAGCGAAAAGAAAACGAAAACAAAAACAATGTGAGGATGATTATGTAAATTTAATGGAACAGATAGTCCAACATGAAGATGTGAATGAAGATGCTATTATAGCAGGTGCTATTATCTCAATAATGGGGTCAATGGGTTGCTGATTAATATTTAGCCGCAAGTTTTGCCCGGCGGTGCGGGCGTGAATATAGGCGAACATGTTTTTTTACCGCCCCCAATATTTTGCGGCGAATGCCAAAATCATCGGGCTTGAAAACATATTGTGTTATCCTTATAATATAAAAGATGGCGTCCGCAAACTATTTGGCGGGATTTTGCGCAGTTGGGCGGCAGTTTTTTATGAAAAATTTCATCACCACGAAAGGGACAAATAATGAGTGACTTAGAATACCTAAATGCCATGCCGGTTGTTCCCCTGCGCGATGTCGTGGTTTTTCCCCGCGTGGTAATCTCCCTCTATGTCGGGCGCAAAATGTCTTTGGACGCCCTCAACAAAGCCATGGATGAAGGCGGACAGGTTTTTTTGGCCACCCAAAAATCACCCGACACCGAAAACCCCGAAGGCAAAGATTTATACGAGGTCGGTTGTGTCGCCAATGTGCTGCAAATTATGCGCCTGCCCGATGACACCGTCAAAGTGCTGGTGGAAGGCATCTCGCGCGCCCGCGCCGAATTTGTCAAACGCAAAGATGAGGCGATTTTTTCCAAAATCACACTCCTGAACACCACCGATCGGCCAGATGAAAAAGCCGCCGCCGCCATGCGGCGCGCCCTGCGCTCCCAACTTGCGGCATATACCAAAGTCAATGCCAAAATCGGCGATGAACTCATGACCAAAATGGGCGAGATCGAAGACCTCGCAAAATTGGTCGATCACATCACCAGTTTTTTTCCCGCCAAATTGGAGAAACGACAGCAGCTGCTGGAAATGAACAGCCTGACGGAACGGGCTAATTCCTTGTTGAAACACATCACGCGCGAAAGCGAAGAACAAAAAATTGACCGCAAAGTTCGCGGACGGGTAAAAACGCAGATGGAAAAAAATCACCGTGAATATTATCTGCAAGAACAGGCGCGCGCCATCCAGCGCGAACTCGGTGATGACCAAAACGCCGAAATGGAAAGCATTAAGGCGCGCATCGCCAAAGCCGGCATGAGCAAGCAGGCACGCGAAAAATGCGAACAGGAATTGCGCAAGCTCAAGCAGATGCCGCCCATGTCGGCGGAATCGACGGTCACCCGCGCCTATCTGGACGCGATTTTATCTTTGCCGTGGAATAAGCGCACCGAAATAAAACAATCGCTGGTCAAGGCGCGCGATATTTTGGACGCCGACCATTATGGTTTGGACAAAATTAAAGAGCGGATTTTGGAATATCTGGCAGTGCAAAAACGCGTGCCAAATGGTAAGGCTCCCATTCTGTGCTTTGTTGGTCCGCCGGGGGTAGGCAAAACTTCCTTAGGGCGCAGTATCGCCGCCGCCACCGGGCGCGTGTTTGGGCGCATCTCTTTGGGCGGCGTGCGCGACGAGGCGGAAATTCGCGGCCATCGGCGCACCTATGTGGGCTCCATGCAAGGCAAAGTGATGCACGCCATGGCGCGCGCTGGGGTAAAAAATCCCGTCATTTTGCTCGATGAGCTTGACAAAATGGGGAATGATTTTCGCGGTGACCCCGCCTCGGCTTTGTTGGAAGTCCTCGACCCGGAGCAAAACTCCGCTTTTGCCGACCATTATATCGAAGTGGATTTTGACTTGTCCGAAGTGATGTTTGTAACCACCGCCAACACCATGGACATTCCTCCGGCGCTGCTGGATCGGTTGGAGATTATCCGCTTGTCCGGCTACACCGAAGAAGAACGCATCAACATTGCCCAACGCCATTTGGCGCCGCGGCAGTTTAAGGAAACCGGCATCGGCGACAAAGAAATGGAAATTACCCGCACCGCCTTGGTGGATATTATTCGCTATTACACGCGCGAGGCCGGCGTGCGCGGCTTGGAGCGGAATATCTCCAAGATATGCCGCAAAACGGTGCTGCACTCCGACCGCGAAAAAGAAAAGAACCGCAAAATCACCACCAAGCGCATTGCCTCGGCATCGCTGGATAAATACCTGGGACCGCGGCAATATCGCTTTGGCTCAACCGTCCAAGACAACCGCGTCGGACAAGTGACCGGCTTGGTGTGGACCGCCGTGGGCGGCGACTTGCTGTCGGTGGAGGCATGTTGTTTTAGCGGTCGCGGCAAAGTGGCGCGCACCGGCAAATTGGGGCAAGTGCTGCAAGAATCCGTGGATGCGGCATTCTCCGCAGTGCGGGCGCGGTGTGATCACTATCAAGTCAAGCCGAATTTGTGGCGCGAAAATGACTTTCATATTCACTTGCCGGAAGGCGCAATCCCCAAAGACGGCCCCTCAGCTGGCATCGCCATCGCCACGGCGATTTTATCGGCGGCGACCAACATTCCCGTGCGCGCAGATGTGGCCATGACCGGCGAAATTACCCTGCGCGGCGAAGTTTTGCCGATTGGCGGCGTTAAAGAAAAATTATTAGCCGCCGCCCGCAGCGGCATTCGGCGGGTGATCCTGCCCCTAGAAAACAAAAGGGATTTGTCGGAATTGCCGCCCGCCATCAAAAATAAATTTGAGTTATGTTTGGTGACTTGGGTGGATGAGGTTTTTTCTTTGGCCTTGACAGAAATGCCGCGTAAGAAAAAACCCGCATTGAGCAAAAAAATTACCGCCACACCGCCGCCGATTAAAAAACAAGAAGGACAAACGCCACTCATACGGCACTAATGGCGGCTAATCCCGCAAATGTTTATCGGAGCAATTCTTCGCGGTATCCGTGCCGCGCCAGCAAGCGCAAGCCGTTTTGCTGATAGAGGTTATCGCCGCCCATTTTGGCGGCCTTGCCCGCCATAAAATCCGCCGCTAACTGCTCTAATTCTTCCCGCCACCCTGCTTTGCGCTCGTCCCAGGTTTTTTCGTCTTTGATGCTGCTGCTGTCAATAAAACTGGCACCGTCAGAATGAACATGCCCAAAGGCAACGGCGGCTATGGCATCATCCGTCAGCGCATACAAAGGCAGCTGCGGCTCGCTAATCGGCTCGCCCCAAACCCTGCTGCTTGGAACTTTGACGCCCGTTTTATAATCAATAATAACCAGCTTATCGTCTGCCCCGCGGTCCACACGGTCTATTTTTAGACGCAGGGTTAACCCCGCCATGGTCAGGGTGCGTTCTGCCTCCGTCTCTTTCACAACAAAAGGTTGCCGCTCATCTTCCTTTTCCAACCACGCGGTCAGTGCCGCCTCGGCGCGCCGCATTTCCATCATCCGCCAGCGCGTGCCAAAACCGCGACTGCCGGGCAACTCCTCAAAGGCTTGTTTCAATGCCATTGTCATAGCCGCCTGTCGCGGCTCAGCCGCAACACTTTGCAAGGCATCCCAATCTTTCATGCCGCCCCAAAATATTTCCATTGCCCGATGAATAAATGTGCCCCAATCAATCGGAGCGATGCCGATGCCGGTCGTTTCCAGCGGCGCCGCGCCCAAACGATGAATGGCAAAAGCGGCAAAAGGGCAGTCTTGCTGGTCTTTAATAATTCTTGAGCCGCCGCGCACATTTTCTTCTGCCGCATTAACCGTCGGCGCATCTCCGGGCGTCCACTGTTCCACCATGGGAGCTGCCTCTTTCATCCACGCAGTCCACCGCGATGGCGAATTTTGTTGTGCCGGTAAATCGGGCAGCTCAGCAAAAAAAGACCACATTGCACATTCGCGCTCGCCGTTCACTTTGGGCGCGGAAGCAACAAAAGATTGCGCCGTGCCAAGCAGCTGGCGACACGCCGATTCTGCCGCCGTCCATTCTTGTATAACACTGCTGCGGGGTATGTTTTTTTCCAACTGCAGCGACAGCGGCAGCAAGGGGTTGGGCGCCGGTGATGACGGCCATTGTTCATCTGTTGCCCCCAGTAGCCACACCGCATCCAAAGGCTCGCTTGCCGCTTCTTGTGGTCCCAGGGCACTGATAAGCCCGCCGCCATCGGTTTGTTGGGCGCGCACCGATTCATCAGTGATAAGCGACAATATGGTGTTTAAACTTTGCCGACCAAATTTACGCGAATCGCAGTCCAACTGGTGAAATAATTCTTCCAACCGCTCGGCCATATCGCCGCCTCGCCATGATATTGCATCTAATTGACGGCGAAATTGTTTTGCCCATGATGACAGCGTTTGCGCCTTGTTGCCGCCGCCCAATGAGGCAAATTTATCCAAAGCAAGATATAAATCATGTTCGCCGTCGCCGCCATTTTTTGCGCAATATTCGCATTGTTTAATAATTTGTCCCAGCGTAAAAGTGGCTCGGTGATAATTTCTGCGCAAGTGTTTTTGCAAGCGTGCCTGCGCCATGCCATCATTTGCCCCCCAACAACCGCTTTCCAAGGCGCAAAAAAATTCTTCGCCGGCGATATTGCGCCGATTCCAATTCAGCACTGCCAGTGCCGCGGCAATACGCGGCTCCTCCGCCAGCGGTTCGTTATGACCAAAACTAAGCA
>JBPCWX010000206.1:0-4942 GCA_051009095.1 Gammaproteobacteria bacterium
ATGTGCAGCGCAATATTTCTTCCATATTTAACAAATTTTGCCGCCGTGGAGACGGGGGCATACAACAGCAGCACCGCCGTCAGCGCAGTGGCTCCAGCGGCGGCGGAAAATGCCGGACGCATGGGAATACCGGTGGCCACTGTAACCATAAGCGCCGCCGTAAACATGGCGCCGATGCCGATAAAAAACCCCGCAGCAGCAAGCACCACGCGTTGGTCGCTGAGTAGTCGGCCTACCATCCTTCTCCCTTCGGGGCGAAGCGAAAATATAGCAAGCAGCAAAACATCAGGACAAAAAACACCACGACTGCCGCCGCGGCGCCGGCGCCAATGTTGGACAAGGCAAATGCCTGTTCGTAGACATTGACTACCAGCGTGCGCGTGCCAGAGGCGCCGCCAGTTAAAAGAAAAATATCGTCAAATTTATTAAAAGTCCAGATAAAGCGCAGCAAAAACATAACCGACATAATGCCAATCAGCTGCGGCATGATGATATGATAAAACTTCTGCAATGGCGAGGCGCCGTCTATCGCCGCCGCATCATCCAAATCAGCGTTGAGTGACTGCATGCGCGCCAGTATAAATAAAAACGCCAGCGGAAAATATCGCCAGCATTCAAATGCAATAACTGAGGCAAGTGCCAGCGGAAAATTGAAAGTGAAACCAAACAGGGCAAACGGCACAGCACGGACGCCAAAGAAACTGATAGGTTCATCCACGGCCCCGGAATTAACTAACAACGCGTTGACGGTGCCGGAAAACGGGTCAAACAATATAACCCAAGTAAACGCCACCGCAATGACCGGGGCGACATATGGAAACAACAGCAAACCACGCCATATGGCACGCCCGCGAAACGGCTGCGCCATCAGCAAAGCCGCAAACAACCCAAGCAGCAGGGCGCCGCCGGTGCCGCCGATGGTGTAAATCAGCGATACTTTAATCACTTCCCAGAAGTCATCGGCACGAAACAGCGCACGGTAATTCTTCCACGAAAAAGTGGCATTCAGTAAAATGGCATCCGCCTCCGCACTCATGCTGGGTTTATCTTTTTTTAGCGCGGCAGCGGCAGCTTGAATATCCGCGGCTTGCAGAGTGAGCAGCAACAGGGTCCTGCCGCCGGCCGCCAAAGACGGTAAGGTGCAGACAATATCTTTCGCCACACGACAAGCATCGCCATCATCTGTGCCTACTGGCGTGATCTTCAGTCCGGCCAGCGTATCATGCAATACAATATCCGACAGCGGAGTTTTTCTGGATGAATTACGCACGCGATAGCGCACCACAATCGCGTCTTTGCCGCTGTCAGTCGCCACGATTTTCACTTGTTCGCGGGCAATCGGTTTGGGCGGGCGCAAGTCGCCAAGAGAAATGGGTTTGATGCTTATCCAAAAATTCGCCAGCAACGGAAAGGCAATAACCGACAATACGATGACCACTGTCGGTAATAGCATAGTCATCGCCTGTCGCGCTTCATGCTTTTGCAAAACACCGCGCCGCGGCAGAGAATGCGCTGCCATCAGTGCATCTCTTGGTTGAGAAAATACAGCGTTGCCGCCGCCGTCCACGTGAACGGGTTACCCCCCAGCCCATCCCCGCTTGCTGGATTGTAGTATTCATAAAAACCACTCTTTGCCGTCAGAGCCAAAGAGGATTCCATCAGACGTGCGGCGCGCGCATTTTCGCCCGCCCGCCGCAATCCTTCGTAAATCAATAAATTCATTTGCAGCCACACCGGGCCGCGCCAGTATCGCAGCGGCGAAAATGCGGCGTGTGCCGGATCATAACTTGGCATAATATACGGCACCGCCTCAGCAATACGGTCAAACTCCTGCATTAGGCGTTGGTGTCGCACATCACCATGCAGCCCGGCAAGAGGCGCAAGAAATGCCGCCGAAGAGATACCACTGCTGTGCTGTTTGAGCACGGGGTCATATGCAGTATAACCGCCCACCGTATCATTCCACAAAAACGCCAACCCGCGGCGTGCGCGATCACCGATGTCCGCAATCAGATGCTGTTCGCCCATGCCTTCCTCTGCCAACAGTTCGCTGAGGCAATCATTGGCAAACGCAAGAATGGCGGTAATGCCCGGGTCAAACATCTGGAAGGGCGAGGCACGGCGAAACACCGATGCCTGCCAACCGCATTCACGCCCGACGGCAATAATTTCCAAGAAACGGTCATATTCTGATTGGTGCGGGCGCTGCTCTGCCGCGATAATTTTAGTGTCACTGCGTGTATAGGCGCCGTGGTCGCGCTGATTAATGCGGGCCATGGCGTTATCCCAATCGCACAAGTTATCGCGCCCGGTCTCCCACGGGTGTACCGTAACAAAAGCATCATATTCCTCATCCAAACAATGGACAGCCAGCCAATGGTGCCACTTTGCCAGCCTCGTCAGCAAACGCCGATAGCGCCCCTTATCTGCCAACGGTAATTGTCGCCGCAACATCTTCACGGCAAAAGCGGCAACAGGCGGATTGGTAATGCCGGAAGTCGGCAATGTATCGCCATTCCCTCCTGCCGCCCGCCAAACATCGGGTCCCGGGAAATAATCGCGATAATCACCGCGAAACACAATATGTGGAATCATGCCGTCCCGCCATTGCGCTTCGGTTAATAATTCCAACTCACGCCATGGGCGATCCTCACTGCTGTTGCGGCAATGCGCATAACCAAGGGCGGCAAATGCCGAGTCCCAGTTAAACTGCATCGGGTATAGACTGCCGCTAGGAACGCTATAACCGTCGCGGTCATTTTCGGCCAACACCGCCCGCGCTGCGTCTGTCAGCGCGGCGGTATGGCTTGTCATTGCGCTTGAATAACGATCAGCAGCAAGGACGTTAAATGACAATTAATTAATGCTGGCCAATTCTTTATTCAACTTGTCCACCGCTGCATCCGCCGACAGAGCACCATCCAGATATTCGCGAACGACACGGTTGATAATTTGGCTATTGTTGATTTTAGACGCCAGCGCAAGTTGCCCTTCTTCCACTCCCCAGCGTTGCGCCCGCGCCAAACCGCCGACAATATTATCAATCACCGACTGCGGATATAAATCACCCAGCGGCGCTTTGCGATCCACTCCGACCGGCAGTTTTGCCCATGCTTGCAGATATTCATCGCTGCCGGGGGTTGGTCCGCGGCGCACCGGGAATTTACCTTCCGGCGCAATCGCCAGCGTATCGGTATATGCCTCATTCATGCAAAATAATACGAATTGCTTTGCCTCATCGATATTGGCATCTGTGGTAATCCCAAAATAGCGCATATCGCCCCACGCCGCACCACTCTTGTTGGAAGGCCCGCTAAAATTGGTGATAATGCCGGTCTTGCCGGCAAGTTCGCGACTGGTTGGATCGCTATTGATTGTTGGCGGCGCCGAATCGCGCAAGCCTGCCAGCTCATCCAAAATAAACGGTGACCAAATAATCATCGCGGCAGTACCGGCAAAATATAACTCACGTGCTTGCTTCCAAAACAATTCGCCCGGCGGTGATGCGTCGGCAATGGCCTTGTAGAATGCCAGAATCTCTTTGGTTTTTTTCCGGTCAAATGGTTTAAAGCCATTGCTGTCGACCGGCGTAGCGCCATTGGCAAGAAAGACATGTTCCAGCACTTGCGACATAAATCCTTCATCCACTTTATTGGGGGCGACAAAGCCATACAGCGACGGTGGGTTGTGCAGTTTGTTAACTGCCGCAACAACATTGGCATAGTTGGTGGGCGGCGCCAAGCCATTTTGCTCAAATAAATCTTTGCGGTACACCACCATTTGCGTCCAGCCATCCACTGGCACGGCGGTATATCCTTCTGGCACTTTTGCCATATTCAACGCCCCCGGCGCAAATGTTGCGGGATTAAGCTCATCGATGACTTCACTCGCCGCATCAGCATCCAAAATGCCTTCTTCATACCAAGGCAGTGCATACTGCAAGGGCAGATAAATAACATCCGGCAAATCACCCGCGCCATAAGCGGCAGCGGCACGGGAGCTGTAATCTTTTTCTGTCACGGGAATTACGTCAACTCCAATGCCGGTGGCATCTTCAAACGCCTTTGCCATACTCTGTTGTTTGGCAAGACGATCCGGCTGCTCCTCGGTTGTCCAAAAACGAATATCAGCGTAAGCAGACGAAACGCTGAGCATACCCGCCAGTAAGGTAATAATAATTTGTTTATATTGCATGTCTTCCTCCAATGCTAAAAGTTAAAAAGTGCCCTTATTATACAAACAAATTGCACAAATCCTCAAAATATGAAAATTTATACCGGTATGGAATGTCCATTATTCATGCCGTTTGTAAGGCGGGCAAATTTTGCAAATATGCCAATACCTCAGGGTTTGCCAAAGCCTCACGGTTTTTTATGGGGCGGTTGTGAATCACTTCACGCGCGGCAATTTCGCTAATTTTGCCGGAGCGCGTGCGCGGCAAGTCGGCAACAGCAATAATTTTGGCCGGGACATGGCGCGGACTCGCCTTTTGTCGCAGTGCCAAGCGTAAGCGTTTTTGCAAATCATCATCCAACACCGCTCCCGGCGCCATCTTGACAAACAATATAACCCGCTGATCACCGCCCCAATCCTGCCCCACCGCCAACGCTTCGGCAATGTCGGGGAATGCCTCGGCATGGCGATATATTTCCGCCGTGCCAATGCGCACGCCGCCAGGGTTGAGCGTGGCATCGGAACGGCCATGAATAATGATGCCTCCCGCCGCAGTCATAGTCGCCCAATCGCCGTGCGTCCACACGCCTTCAAACTTGGCAAAATACGCCTCGCGATATTTCTTACCGTCGGCGTCATGCCAAAACATCACCGGCATGCTCGGAAAAGGTGCAGTGCACACCAATTCGCCGGGTGCGCCGCGCAAAGATTCGCCATCATCATCATAAACATCAACACTCATGCCCAAACCGCGACATTGAATTTCGCC
>JBPCWX010000207.1:0-11155 GCA_051009095.1 Gammaproteobacteria bacterium
CCCTCTACGCCGATGCGTAAGTCTGCGGCAGCGAGGGCCGGAGCAAACATAAGCGATAAAGTGGTAAGTGTGGTAATAAGGATGTTTTTCATGAGGTTCTCCTGCTCAGTGGCAATGGTCCAAAAAAAGCGATTCTATAACAAAATCTTTTAGTTTGTTTCTTATCGCGCAAATTCTTGCTTATGATGATGTGACTTCTGCATTGGGTGTGCCGTATCTATAATCATAACGCAGCAGCCAGGTTAGGCTAATTATGTCATGGCATAAAAATTTTTATATTTAGTTGACAATTTACATCGAATTATGGTAAAAAGAATAACCGTAAATTTTTTTACAACAGGAAAAGAGGTACATCATGAAAAATAAAAACTTATTACTCTTAATGTTTTTGTCACTGGCAATTTCTCCTGCTTCGGCCAATCAGGACTTGATGCAGCAAAGCAAAAACATCGAAAATTGGACCATGCCTTTGGGAGATTACGCTGGCACCCGATACAGCAAGCTGGACCAAATCCACACTGGTAATGTCGGCAAACTACGCGTTGCTTGGACATTTTCCACCGGCGAATTGCGTGGCCATGAAGGCGGACCACTGGTTATCGGCGACACTTTGTATATTCATTCGTCTTTCCCCAACAAGGTGTTTGCCATTGATTTGCACGAGCCGGGCCGTGTTAAGTGGGATTATATCCCCAAACAAGACCCAAATGTTGTGCCAGTGATGTGTTGTGACACTGTCAATCGCGGCGTTGCCTATGCGGAAAACAAAATCTTTCTGCATCAAGCCGACACGGCACTGGTCGCACTGGACGCTAGGAGCGGGCGAGAACTGTGGAAAGTCGTTAACGGCGATCCGAAAAAAGCCGAGACTGGCACCAGCGCCCCGATTATTGTTGGCGATAAAGTGATAATCGGCATCTCCGGCGGCGAATATGGTGTGCGCGGACATGTCACCGCTTACAACATCAACACCGGCAAACAAGTTTGGCGTGCCTATTCCATGGGGCCGGATGCGGACATTCTTATGGATCCCCAAAAGACCACCCATCTGGGCAAACCGGTTGGCAAAGACAGCGGTCTGAACACCTGGGAAGGCGACCAGTGGAAATTGGGCGGCGGCACAACTTGGGGGTGGATTACATATGACCCGGATTTACATTTGATTTATTATGGCACCGGCAACCCCGGAACATGGAATCCGGTGCAGCGCCCAGGCGATAATCGCTGGTCAATGTCGATTATGGCGCGTGACCCCGATACCGGCATGGCGAAATGGGCTTATCAAATGACCCCGCATGATGAGTGGGATTATGACGGCGTCAACGAAATGATTTTGGCTGATATTCCAATTAACGGCAAAGAACGCAAAGTGCTGGTTCATCCCGACCGCAACGGTATTGCCTACACCTTGGATCGCGTAACGGGTGAATTATTGGTTGCCGAAAAATTCGATCCTTCCGTGAATTGGGTAACTCACGTGGATATGAAAACAGGGCGGCCCAATGTAGACCCGAGGTATTCCCCCCAGCATAACGGCGAAGATGTCAACACCACTGGCATTTGTCCGGCCGCTTTGGGCACTAAGGACCAGCAGCCGTCAGCTTTTTCGCCACGCACCGGGTTGTTTTACATTCCCACCAATCATCTGTGTATGGACTATGAGCCCTATCAGGCGAGTTATACCGCTGGACAGGCATATGTCGGTGCGGTTGTGCGGATGTTTTCTGGCCCTGGCGGCAACTTAGGTAATTTCATCGCCTGGGATGCTGACAAGGGTGAAATTGTATGGTCGAAGAACGAGCCTTTTTCGGTTTGGTCTGGTGCTTTGGCCACTGCTGGTGATGTGGTCTTTTATGGCACGTTGGAAGGCTATCTGAAAGCGGTGGACGCTGAAAGCGGGCAAGAGCTGTATCGTTTTCGCACACCATCCGGAATTATCGGCAATGTCAACACCTGGGTGCATAACGGCAAGCAATATATTGGCGTTTTGTCGGGTGTCGGCGGCTGGGCAGGAATTGGCTTGGCCGGTGGCTTGCTGAATGCAGACAATGCTGCGGGCTGGCATGATGCCGTATCGCAAGGCAGAGAAGCAGGCCTTGACGAAAAGAAAATGGTGGATACCGCAGGATTGGGTGCGGTGGGTGCTTACCGGCGATTAACCGAATACACGCAGCAAGGTGGCGTGCTGACGGTATTTACGCTGGATGATAGCGATATTGTCGCCAGTCGCTAATCATCAATTTTTTTTGGGAATGGAGGAAATTTATTTTCCTCCATTCTTTTTTTTGTACAGGAGTATAAACATGTATTTGAAGCTTCTATTGCCATTTGCCACTTTATTATTTACCGCTACTGTTATGGCGGAAGAAAACCCGATTCCCACTTTAGATGAATTGCTCGCCCAAGATAAAAAAACAGAGTGGCTGGAAAAGCCATATGAATACCAGGATGGAAAAGTTGATATTGCCACTTATCGTGGTTGGCGGCAGTTTCACGGTGTTTGCCACACGTGCCATGGCCAAGATGCGGCTGGCAGCACATTTGCCCCCAATTTGCTGGAATCCTTTGGCAATCCTGAATTGACCTATAAAAAGTTTGTTGAAACCGTTTATAATGGACGGCAAGTGGTCAAAGAGGGGCAGCAACCTATGCTGGCTTTTGGCAACAATAGGGATGTCATACGCAATCTGGACAATTTATATGCGTATCTTCGGGCGCGTGCTGATGGTGTATTGGGAGTTGGCCGCCCGCAAAAATAGTTGCGGCGGCGAATCCATGCACACCCAATTTCTATCTTATCGCTGTTGGCAATTTGTTGTGCTGACTGCGGTGTTGTTTCTGTCCGCTCCAATTCCAGCAGCGCAAAATGCCGCAACCGGCGAATTGGTTAATGTAGACACTTTGCGGGTATGTTCATCCCCGTCCAATTTGCCTTTTTCTAACCGCCGCGGTGAAGGCTTTGAAAATGAAATTGCCGAACTGTTTGCGGCCAAGCTTGGGATGACGGTATCATACACGTGGTATCCGCCGGCGCGTGGTTTTGTGCGCAACACGCTAAACAAGCGGCTCTGCGACCTTATTATCGGCATCACCGGCCTGCACGAGCTTACCCAAAATTCCAACCCATATTACCGCACTTCATGGGCTTTGGTAATTCGCGCGGATAATCCGCGACAAGTGAAAGACTTGGATTCACCCGCACTGGCGGAAATGAAAATCGGTATTATTGCAGCGTCACCGCCAGTAACCGCCTTAGCCAAGCGTGGGTTGTTAAAAAATATGGTGTCGTATCCTTTGCGGGTGGATACCCGCGTAGAAAATCCGTCTCAAGAAATACTGACTGCCGTCGCCGACGGTAACATGGATGCGGCACTCATTTATGGGCCAATTGCCGGCTATTGGGCCGACAAACTGCAAAAGCCGTTGCGCGTTATACCGCTGGACTCGCAAGCCAGCGGCACGCGAATGGATTTTGTCATCACCATGGGTATGCGGCGCAATGAACCTTTGTGGAAAGAAAAAGTCAATGGTTTTTTGCGGGATAACCGCGAAGAAATTGATGCCATATTATACCGATATGGCACTCCGCTACTGCCGATCTGATTTTATAACAATATTGCCTGAGTTTTCAGCGTAATTTTACTTGGAATTATTATCCGTTTTTACCGACGTGGCGGTTTGGTCCAGCAATTCAGCATATTGCTGGGTCAGTGTCGCCTCCAATTCCCGACAAGCGGCAGCATCTCGCGGTTGCTGGCGTTCAAGGCGCGGTGGATCAAGATGAATATCGGCTCGCAATGCGGGTGACCTCTTTTCTAAAATCAGCAGTCTATCGGCTAACTGCAAAGCTTCGCTCAGCTGGTGGGTGACAAAAACCGCTGCCGCTTGCGTTTGCGTCAGCAATTTTAGCAACAGCAAGCGCAACCCCGCTGCTGTCGGTTTATCCAATGACACAAAAGGTTCATCTAATAACAGCAATCGCGGTGCGGGCGCTAAGGCACGCGCCAGCGCAACACGGCGTGCCATGCCCACCGACAACTGTGAGGGATATGCGTTTTCCCAGCCCGCTAAGCCGACCAAGTGAATCATTTCGGCGGCGATTTCTTGTCGCCGTGGATAACGCCGCAAAACCAGCAAAATATTTTCGCGCACCGTGCGCCACGGCAAAAGGCGTGGTTCTTGAAAAACAAAAGATATTGCACCATATGCCGGTGTGGCACTGTCTATTTCCACTCGCCCCCGGTAATCATTGTCCAATCCGGCAATGATATTGAGCAAGGTGGTTTTGCCGCACCCTGAAGGGCCGGTAATGGCAATCAATTCACCCGCTGCCATTCGCCATTTTGTTCGCGCCAGCAACTCCTCCGCCGCACCAGAATAACGCTTGGATTGAAGGTCAACAGTCAGCAGTGCCGCCATCGATTAGCCCGCCTTTCCAGCGGCTGCATGATGGTTAATTCCACCGTCATCATGACGGCAATAAAAGCCAGTGCATAAGCGAGGATAAGGTCAATATTAAATAACTGAAAATATAAATTAATCTGAAAGCCAACGCCGTTGCTGCGTCCTAACAATTCCACCAGTAAAATAATCTTCCAAATAAGCGACAGCCCGGTGCGTGCCGATGCCACCAAATATGGCACCAGCTGCGGCAGGGTGATGTGTCGTAAAATATCAAGCGGTCGCAACTGAAAAACCCGAGCCAGCGCAAAATATTTCGGCTCCAAAGAACGCGCGCCTTCGCGCATAGTCACCGCCACGGCGGGAATTTTATTTAACGCCACCGCGACAATGACAGCCGATTCGTTGAGACCAATCCACACATAGCTCAGCACAATAACCACCAGTGCGGGCATGTTGAGAAAGAGAATCAGCCACGGATCCAGCCAGCGATTCAACATTTGCAAGTTTCCCATCAGCACGCCCAAAGCCGCACCGACACTCATGGCCACGGTAAAAGCCGCTACGGTCCGCGCCAAGGTTGCCGCCAAATGGCGGAACATTTCACCAGAGCGGATTTCTTCAATCAGGGCGATCGCCACCATGTATGGCGATGGTAATACGTCATCGTTGCTTATTGCACTCGCCGTTAGCCACAGTGCCAGCAATGCCAATAGCGAGATCGTCGCGCGCATCTTTGGCGGCTAAAAAAGTGCGCCAGACCAAAACGTGCCCGCCGCCAAAACCGCACTGTCACCAACCAATTTCTTGCCGCCAGTGTTAGCCAAAATAGCATATAACTCCGCCGCTGCCGCAATGTCAGCATCGCCAAAAGAAGTCGGAATGCCTTCGCGAAAACGCTTGCGAAAAGTGATAAAGGTCGCTTCATCCTTGGCGCGCGTCAATTCGCGCAAACTTTCCCATGCCGCATCATCATTGCGCAAAATCGCTTTGGCTTGTCGTGATGCCCGCAAGAATCCAGCAATTGCCTGCGGCTTCTTAGTCGCCCACGACTCGGCAAAAACATATCCCAGCAACGGCACCCGCCGGGGCACGCCCAACTCCCGTGCGGCTTCTTCAACTGGCATGACACGCCGATAACCTTGGGCTTCTAAACGGGCGCACCAATGCCAAAAGCTCAGTGCTGCATCCAATTCGCCTTGCTCCAGTTTTTTGTTGATTAGTGGCGGCGCACCATATTGCGGCGAGGCGCTTTGTGCGGGATCAGCACCGTGACGCGATTGCGACAGGGCGCGCAGTATCAGCCACCCTTTGTCCAGCGGCCCACCCGCTACGCCAATGTTTTTGCCGCCCAAATCTGACAAACTGCGGATATCTGAGTCGGGCGGCACCATCAGCGCGCCAACCGATGACGAATATGGGGCAATGGTTACATCTTTTCCCTCGGTGCGTTGCCGCGATACCCACAAATAGTCGCTGACAAAAATATCCACGGCGCCGCCCTGAAAAGCGACTTTTGCCGCACCGCCACTGGCAAATGGCACTATTTCCAAATCAATGCCATTGTTTGTGTCTAACTGGTAACGCTTGATGGTGCTGAGTTCCCAATTAACGGTGCCAAATTTAAGCGCGCCTACGCGCACCTTTTCGGCGGCAAAAGATAGTGGCGATACCGCCAGAACAACAAGCAGCAAAGTCATCATTTTTAGCAGTTTCATAATTACTCCTTAGTCGATTCAAAACATTCCAAATCGGCCTCCACTTGCGCGCGTCCGAGTTTGTCTACAATTTTTTCCGCCCAGGGCAAAGAGCGAAAGAGCGAGTATTTTTCTCCCCCCGGGGCCTGCCGAATACGCATCACGGTTTCTGCTTGCACATATTCGTCAAATGACAAATTTGCGGCAATGACATCAATGCTGCATGAGCAACGCCGCAGCGATTCGGCGCTGTCGCCATGCACCGCCATGCAGGCAAAAACATAATCTGCGCGCACTTCGGTGGGATAATCATTGCCCGCCTGCACCGACAAAGCTCCAAGTGCCATCGCCAAAATGACCATCTTCTTCATTGTGGTTCCATGATATGCGCGGCAATGGCTCGACCAATCTGAAAAGCGCGCTGCTCCAACAATATTGGCCGCTCACACAAAAAGCGCAAACGTTTTTCGCGTTCATCATACACTCGCGTGCTCCAAATTAGCCTTTGCGCGGTTTCATCATTGCCGCCCACCGACAGCAAACTTTGGTCGGCGATAATTTTTTCTGACAAGTCCCGCTGCCGCTGAGCAAAATCAATAATCAAACGCAACTGTTTATCACGTTGGTTATTGAGTAATTCCACCGCAATGGCAAATAGTGCCGCCATCTGCTGATTGCGTTTTGCCGTTGGTGCGGCGGCGGCAAAAGAATCAATGGCGGAAAAATCCGTTTCTCCTTTTTTGACCAATCGCCGTGCCAGTTCAGTGATTACCTCCTCATCGCGCCAACCGGCAGTGGATGGCGGTAATAACTCCGGAAAAGGCCACAGAGCGGCGGCGCTGATGCTGGGCACAAAACGCTGCACACAGGGCCAATTATCCTCTTGCGCCATGGCCGGCGATGATGTCAGCAGGCAAGGCAGCCACAATCCCCATCGTATCGCCGTCTTCATGACTTAACGGCGACTCCCCAAGGCAACCGACCAACGGCGATTGACTTGACGGCGCGCTGCCGGTCAACATCAATAACCGTAATATCGTTACTGTTGCCATTTGTCGTATACAGCCATTTTTCATCTGGCGACAAAGCCAGCTGCCAAACCCGCTGCCCAGTTAAAATATAGCCTTCCACTTTTTTGTCTTGCGCATTGATGACGGCAACGCGATTGGCTGGACCCAGCGCGACAAAGGCTAAACTGCGATCTTTTAGAATGCGCACCCCTACCGGCTGCACGGCTTCTTTGGGCACGCCGGGAATGGGAAAAACGATGCTATGTTTAATTTCCCGGGCGGCATTGTCAATAACACTGACCGCCCCCCCAATCTCGGCAGTCACCCACACTTCGGCGTCATCGGAGGTGAATTGAGCAAAGCGCGGACGCTGCCCGACTAAAATGTTGTCGGTAATTTCCCGCGTGGCGACATCAATAAAATGCACCATATTGGTTGTTTCGGAAGTGTTAACCACAAAACGCCCGTCGTGACTCACCGCCATACCCTCTGGCTCGACACCAACGGGAATTTCTGCAACTTTGGTTTTTTGTGCAATATCAACCACGGTAACTTGATTGTCATCTTCGTTGGCGACATACAAGGTTTTGCCATCTGGTGAGACCGTCAGCAATTCTGGATCTGGCCCCGACGGCAACTGCCCGACTAAGCGCAAAGTGTCGGTATCCATCACCTCAATCGTATTATCATCGGAAGCGCAAATGTAGAGATATTTACCATTCGGCGACAATTCAATGCCACGCGGACGATTGCCCACGGACACAGTGTTGATGACTTCCAGAGAATCACCGTCAATCACGGTGATGGTGTTGTCTTTTTCGCTGGAGACGTAGACAGTTATCGCGGCTGAGGGCAATGCTAAAACAGTGCTGAGCGACAAAACAATAAAACGTAAAAAGGAATATTTCATTTTTTATTCTCCCGGTGTAATAAATTAACCATTTGTAGATGATAAGAGGCAATTACTCTCCTGTTGGTCAAACCCCATTGTATCTAATTGTGAGCGTTGATGCAAGAAACCGGGTTGTGGCGAGACGGACACTAACATTTTAGCATCGGTCAAAAACAGCGGCTGACGCAACTGTTGATTCCAAGGGCGAAAAGTTAGCGCTTGCCCTTTAAATCCAGCAACGGAAAAATTATCGCTGAGTAAGACATCACGCGGCGCAATCTCGGGACGCTGACGGGTTATTAATTCACCAATAACGCGCACCGCTAACCACGCCACATAATCGTGCTCGTGCATCCAGCGCTGGGCAACTTTGTAAAAACGCCGCTGCAACTGGGTTGCCCCCCATTGCTCGCTTGCCGGATGCCAAGCCAGCGGGCGCAACCCGGCACTACCGGCAACCGGGCGCGGCAGTTGCAGGCGATAAGGCATGTAATCGGCAAAAACATTGCTTTCGTCAGCGGCGATGACGGCGTCATGCTCTGGTGCGCCTTGCACAAAAGCCGGTAATTGTTTTTGGATTTGCATATGACCGCTGTCGGTGCGGCGGCTGGTCGCTTCGTATTCATACACCCGCTCTGCAACAATGTTGAGACCAAATTTTTTGGCCGCGCGCCGCAGCGACTCGCTCCAAGCAAGGTCGGCGGGTAATGCGCCGCGCACCAAAAATAGACGCCGCCAATTTTTCCATGCCAAATATTGCGCCAGGGCGTCGGCTTTCATGGCGCGGCTTGGCATAACATGAAAAATATTCGCGGCACAATCACTGGCACGCAATGAATCATCCTCGGTGCCTATATTAAAAAACAGCACTTGCGGATGGGCGCCGGCGAGCGCACGCAATTCTTCAGCAGACACGTCGGCAATAACAAATTGAGCATCAGACGGAAGCGGCAATTTTTCATCAGCGGCGGCAACAGTTACCGATAGATGATAGCGCTGCCCCAAAAAAGCCCCCGTTGTGTTATTGTCTTTTATCCCCAACACAGCACCAGCAACCCCGCTATCTTGTGGCGGTACGTCCAAAGGCGACAGCGGCGTCAGGCTTTCGCTGGGGCTTGAAAGATACCAAACATGAATGTTTAATTCCGCCGCACCAGTGCCACTGCTCAGCAAGGCTAATAGCGCGACTGACAATTTTAGCCACAGCAAAGGATGATCCCGGCATCGGGTAAAAATCCCCCGCACCCGTGGCAGTTTATCCAGACTCTCAAGTGTGTTAGATCTTTGCATAAAAAACCAAAAGTTATGTGCCGCCTGGCAGACGGCGGCGAAGCAACGCATGAGTGGGATTATAGCCGATAACAGCAAGCGCAAAAAATACTGCGGCGCAACCAGCAGTCACGGCAAAAGCAAGCGGATTCCAAGCTGCATACAGGGAAAAGCGCACAAGTTCCACGGCATGTGTGAATGGATTAGCAGAGGCGATTTGCCAAAGCAAAAAACTGGATTCGCGGATTTTCCACAACGGATACAGGGCGGAAGAAGCAAAAAACATGGGAAAAATGACAAAATTCATCACTCCGGCAAAATTCTCCAACTGACGAATGAGCGAGGAGAGAAGCAATCCCAGCGCACCGAGCATAAATGCTGCCAGCATAATCGCGGGCAATGCCAGCAGATAGCCAGCAAACGGCGGATTAACATCCCACCAAGCGGCGATAAATAAAAAAGCATATGCTTGCACCGTCGCCACCAAAGACACCGCTATCAACTTGCAAAACAACAAATACCAGCGAGGATGTGGGGCGGTTAGCAAAACCCGCATATTGCCCGATTCACGATCATACACCATCGCCAGCGAACCTTGCATGCTCGAAAATAACAGTGTTACTCCCACCAACCCCGGGGTGATGTAAGTTTCATATAAAACATATGTTTGATATGGCGGCACAATGGAGACACCAAGGACGGCGCGAAATCCCGCAGCAAAAATAAAAAGCCACACCAACGGCCGTACTAAAGCCGCCAAAAATCGCCCGCGTTGATGTATAAAACGCAAAAATTCGCGCGCCATGACTCCGCGCAGACAAAGCATTTGCTTTTTCATGCCGCCCTCATATGCAAAGAAAAAAACAATTCCTGCAAACTGTCTTTTTGCTCAGCCGCAAGCAAGTCGCCCAAGCGTCCGCAAGAAAGCAATTTACCATGATGTAATAAAGCGACCCTATCGTCATTCATCACTTCGTCAAACAGATGTGTGGCGAAGCATACCGCACAAATTTTATGCTGTGTCAAACTGCGCAAATGTTCCATAATCGCCGCACGCGACAGGGCGTCCAGGCCGACACTCGGTTCATCCAGCAGCAACAGCGCTGGGCGGTGCAGCAGCGCGCGGGCAATTTCCATCCGCCGCAGTTCGCCCCCGGAAACTTCGGCGGCACGGCGCGGCAATTTATCAGCAATGCCCAGCCGCTCGGCTTCGGTGATAATGCGCGCTTCTGCTTCGCGTCTGCCGATGCCGTGCAAAGCGGCATGATACAGCAAATTTTGCCGCAAGGTCATGCCCATATCAACAGCACGTTGCTGAAAAACTGCCCCTAACATCGCCAGCGCGCGTGTCGCGGAACGCGCCATATCGTAGCCGAAAATCCGCACCGCACCGTTTTGCGGATAAAAAAACCCGGTGGCTAAATTGAAAAAAGTAGTTTTGCCAGCACCGTTGGGACCAACAATAGCCATCATTTCTCCAGATGACAAATGCAATGACACATTATCCAGCGCTTGGCGGTCGCCATATGAATGGCTGACAGTGTGCATCTCCAACGCTAGCGGCAGGTCGGAACCGTCTGCGCTAAGTGGCGAGGTCGGCGAAAAATTAATGTTCATGGTGTGGATATTGTAGCACCGAGAGGTTTTTTTACTCTGTATATGCTCTTAGCGGCAGCGAAAAACCGCGTAAAAAATCGGCAGCGGTCATGATTTTTTTGCCCTCCCGCCCAATTTCCGTCAATGCTAAGGCACCGTGACGGCAAGCAATAACTATGCCATTTTGATCCGCCGACAAAATTTCTCCGGCGGTGCCCTGAGTATTCTGACATCTGGCGGCACACACCTTAATGCGCTCCCCTGCCAATATAGTATAGGCGCATGGATGC
>JBPCWX010000208.1:0-4332 GCA_051009095.1 Gammaproteobacteria bacterium
CGTTTTTTGCCGTCGTTGGGAGCGCCGCTCATGTTTTGCTGAGGGCTGGCAATTTTTGCGCCGCCGCTGTCAATTCCGCCGGCGTGTTAATGTTGGCGAAATTTTCTGCGTTGGCAAAGGCGCATTCAATAAAGCGGTGATGCGGATACCAGCGGTCAATTTTGCGCCCACCGTCCGCCAAAAAATCGCCTAATTCAGCGGCCAAGGTGCGGCGTGCCAGCATAAACACCGGCTGCACCCGCTCGGCAGTGGCGGCAACAGCAATGTCAGCTTGGGCGGTTTGAGCCGCTGTGAGCAAAGTGACCGCCAGATTATCGGGCAAAAAAGGCGAATCGCAAGGCACCGATAAAATCCATTCATTGTTTGCTGCCACCATGCCAGCGTGAAGTCCCGCCAATGGCCCGGCAAAATCGGGGGTGATGTCGCTGACCACTCGTCCCCATTGCGCATATGCTGTTTCATGGCGATTGGCGTTGAGCAAAATTTCATCCACTTGCGGGCGCAATTTGTCGACAACCCATGCCGCCAAAGGCTGCCCGTTAATCAATAATAAACCTTTATCGCCGCCGCCCATGCGCCGCGCCAAACCGCCTGCCAAAATAACGCCGGTGATGTTGTTCATTCAATAATCATACACCGAATCCAAGTGTCATCAATAGTTCGGGCAGTATTAATGGGTGGGTTAGGTGAATGAGGCGGTAAAAAGTGCCGCCTTATTTTTATCGGAGTATATTGCCGTTATCGGCAGACAATACTATAATCAGCCATTATGGATTATGGAATGAATGTTCGCAGCAAGGCAATTTTGCGCTCCATTGTGCGCGAGTATATTCGCGGCGGCGCCCCTGTGGGGTCACGCACAGTGTCCCGCATTACCGGCATGAATCTAAGCCCGGCGACCATGCGAAACATTATGTCTGATTTGGAAAGCATGGGTTTTTTGACCAGCCCGCACACTTCGGCCGGGCGCGTGCCCAGCACCAAAGGCCTGCGGTTTTTTGTGGATCATCTGATTGCCGCCCATTCCTTGGATAAATCCATCACCAGACGGCTCAGCGGTGAGTTTCGCGGCAATACTGCCGATGATGTGCTTGCCGCCGCCGCTGCTACGGTGTCGCAGCTAACTAAATTCGCCGGTTTTGTTGCGGCGCCGGCACGCGAAGCCTGCCGCATTAAACAACTGAAATATGTTAAATTGTCATCGGTGCGCGTGCTAACGGTGATTGTCACCATAGACGGGCAGGTTATCAACCGTATTTTTGAATGCGACAGACCACCGCGTGAGCGTGATTTGGCGGCGGCGGCGCGCTTTTTTAATCGCCATTGCGCTGGCGCAACTTTTGAAGACGCAAAAAGCCGCTTATGCGAAGAAATGGGAGCGTTGCGCGCTGAAATATCCTCTTTGCTGAGCGATATGATAAGCGCCATTGACCGCGACATGCCCGGCGCCGAGACCTTGCGCATGGCCGGCGAAATGAATTTGCTGGAGCAGCAGGAGCTTACTGTTGATGTGCGCCGCTTGCGCAATTTGTATCAGCTGCTCAATCAAAAAAAGGAGTTTTTTAGCGTTATTGACCGCGGCAGTCGCGCCGATGATGTGTGCGTTTTTATCGGCAATGAATGCGGTCATGAAGCCTTGACCGATTGCAGTTTGGTGCTGTCATCTTTTGGCGGTGAAGAAGGCGGCGGCATTTTGGGTTATGTGGGCGTTATTGGCCCACAGCGGATGCGCTATCGGCAAGTTATCACCACGGTTGATGTTGCCGCCAAGTTGGTGGCGCACTCTTTGCGGCAGCTGCGTTTGGAAGGACCGACAGAAGATTCGCGGCAATCGCCGCTATAAGCGGCGCGGGGCTGGTAAAATTGCCCCTAATGCTCGACTCCATTCGTAATTTTTCCATCATCGCCCACATTGACCACGGCAAATCCACCCTTGCCGATGCGCTTATTCAGCGTTGCGGCGGGCTTTCCGAACGCGAAATGAAAGCGCAAGTTTTGGATTCCATGGACTTGGAGCGGGAGCGCGGAATTACCATCAAATCGCAAACGGCAACCCTTCGCTATGAGGCGCCGCAAGGATCATCATTTATCTTAAATTTAATTGATACGCCGGGGCATGTTGATTTTTCATATGAGGTATCGCGCTCTTTGGCGGCTTGCGAAGGCGCGCTTTTAGTGGTTGATGCCGCCAAAGGCGTGCAGGCGCAGACTATTGCTAACAGCAACATTGCGGCGGCGCTGGGTTTGGAAATTATTCCAGTGATTAATAAAATTGACTTGCCGGCCGCCGATCATATGCGGGTGTGCCAAGAGATTGAAGACATGGCCGGGGTTGACGCATCGGGGGCGGTGCTGGTCAGCGCCAAAACCGGGCGCGGCGTAGATGATGTGCTGGCGGCGGTGGTGCGTGATATTCCCGCGCCGCTGGGCGACCCCGAAGCGCCGTCGCAAGCGTTGATTATTGATTCGTGGTTTGATAAATATTTGGGCGTGGTGGTGCTGGCACGCATAAAAGAAGGGCGTTTTCGTCTTCGCGAGCGCATCCGCTTTATGGGCACCGGGGAAGAACGTGAATGTGATGCGCTGGGTATTTTTACGCCTAAGCTGGAGCGGCGCAAGATGTTGTCCGCCGGCGAAGTGGGCTGCATTATTACTGGTTTAAAAGATATTGCCGCCGCGCGGGTGGGGGATACTTTAACGTCGGTGCGCCGTCCTTGTGCGGCGCCGCTGCAAGGCTTTCGTGATAGCAAACCGCATGTTTTTTCCAGTTTATATCCGGCCTCGCCCAATGATTTTCCCGCGCTGCGGGAGGCGGCCGAAAAGTTGCGGCTCAATGATGCGGCGCTGGTTTTTGAGTCGGAAAAATCTCCCGCTTTTGGTTTTGGCTTGCGCTGCGGTTTTTTGGGAATGCTGCATATGGAAATTACGCAGGAGCGGTTGGAGCGGGAATATGGCTTGGAACTGGTGCTGGCGGCGCCGACGGTGGCTTATCAAGTGCTGACAACAGCGGGGGAGGAATTGCTGATTGATCATCCCGGCCGCCTGCCAGTGTCGTCGGCAGTGCGAGAAATACGCGAGCCTATTGCTGAGCTGACGATTGTGGCGCCGGGCGAGCATGTTGGCGCCGTTATGACGCTGACCGCCAAATGTCGGGCGGCGCAAAAGCGCATAGACTACACCGGCGCGCGGGTGCTGATGCAGTATGAAATGCCGCTGGCGGAAATTTTGGCGGGGTTTTTTGACCGCCTTAAATCAGCGACACAGGGCTATGCTTCCATGGATTATGAATTTATGTGTTTTCGCCGCGCCAGCGTGGTGCGCTTGGATATTCTCATCAATGGCGAAAAAGTGGACGCCTTGTCGACCATGGTGATTGCCGAAGATGCGGCGGCCAAAGGGCGCGCCCTGGCGCTGAAGATTAAAGACACCATTGCGCGGCAAATGTTTGATGTCGCCGTGCAAGCGGTAATTGGTGGTAAAATCATTGCGCGTGAGACCGTCAAGGCCATGAGAAAAAATGTAACCGCAAAATGTTATGGTGGCGATGTTACCCGCAAACGCAAATTATTGGAAAAACAAAAAAGCGGTAAAAAACGCATGAAGCGTTTTGGCCGTGTGGAAATTTCACAAGACGCATTGCTCGCGGCATTGCGCACCGATGACACCTAAGACACTAACTTACACGGGGGACATATGTATTCAACAGATTTGTTTTTTATGATTCTCACCGCAGTGTCGGGGGTGCTGTATGCGTATTTTGCCATGACGCGCCGCCATGGTGAAGAGGATTCCCGCAAGCCGGTTATTTGGTGGCGTGATGTGTTTGTTATCTTTTTTGTGGTTTTTATGTTTCGCGGCTTTGTCTATAACTGGTTTTCCATTCCCTCCAATTCCATGCAGCCAACCTTGCTGATCGGCGATTATGTTTTGGTGGACCGCAATCATTATGGCGTCGTGCTGCCAGTTTTTAACGTTCGCTTGTCGGAGGGAGAAGCGCCACAGCGGGGCGATGTGGTGGTTTTTCGCCATCCCGAAAGTGATGTTCATTATATTAAACGCATCATCGGCAGGCCCGGCGACACGGTGGATGTTTATGTGCAGGATGTGGACATTAACAATCATCGCTTGCGCCGAGAGCAGCAGCAGGAAGTATATTATTATCGTTCCGAAAAAACGGATTGGGATAAGGACGGACGGCTGGAGAGCATCATGTATTCCGAAGAAATGCCGCAGGGCGGCTGGCACAGCATTTTGCAAGATGCCGGCATTCCTCATATGGTGGCGACCTATTCGCCCGATAAGGAAAACTGCAAAATTTTGCAAGGCGGACTT
>JBPCWX010000209.1:0-6169 GCA_051009095.1 Gammaproteobacteria bacterium
ATAAAAGCCGGCGCCGGTGCCAAAATCATATGCTTCATCTTCGCCGTCAATCCCCGCCCCGCGCGGGCTGGTGTCGGGCGCAACCAAGATGAGCCCGTGTTCGGCGGCATAACGCTGCGCCCCCGCCTTGGCGATAAAATTTTCTTCGGTGCAAGTCAGCCCGGACAGCCACCACAAAACTGGGGCTTGGTCTGTGGTCAGCGGCGGCACATAAACGCCAAAACGCATCGGCGTGCCGATAATTTCCGATTCATGCCGATAAACGCCCTGAGTGCCGCCAAAAGAACGGTTGGTATTGATAGTTTCCATAATGCACATTGTACCACTATGCCGCCACTTTATCCCACAAGCTTGGCGTCTTTTATATTTCTCTTTTATACTTCACCTCCCACTTCAGCGGATAGGGGAAACTTGCTAAAATTAACTGCATTATCATCCGCCCGCCGGCAACACCAGCGGATCTTCGCCTGCTACCATCAGGTCAATATTTACCCTTCTTATCATAGTAGCCGCCAACCCGCAAAAATTATTAGTTGCGGAAGAATCCGCGCATATATGCCCGCACCGCCGCCGCTTTTGATAAAATCGCTTTTATGACACACCGCCGCATTCTGATGACCGCTGCCCTGCCATATGCCAATGGCGATATACACTTGGGGCATTTGGTGGAATATATTCAAGCCGATATTTGGGCGAGATACCAAAAATCGCGCGGGCAGGAATGTTATTTTGTTTGCGCCGATGATGCTCACGGCACGCCCATCATGCTCCACGCCGAAGCCGCCAACATCTCACCCGCAGAGCTGGTGGAAGAAATGCGGCGGCGGCACCAGCGGGACTTCACCGGCTTTGGCATTGCTTTTGATAATTATCACAGCACCCATTCCGCCGAAAATGAAGAATTGGCCAGCAGCATATTTTTGCACCTGCGCGATAACGGCCGCATTGATGAGCGCGAGATAGAGCAATTATACGACCCCGAAAAAGGCGTCTTTTTGCCCGACCGCTATGTGCACGGCGAGTGCCCCAAATGCGCCGCCGCCGATCAATATGGCGATTCCTGCGAACAGTGCGGCGCCGCCTACACTCCGGTGGAACTCAATAATCCCCGCTCCATTCTGTCTGGCGCCACGCCCATTCGCAAACGCTCCACCCATTATTTTTTGCGCCTGCACGATATGCACCAAGAATTGCGCGAATGGACGCAAGGGAATGAGACCAATTTTGCCGTCGCCGGGGCGCCGCCAGCGCCGCGCCTGCAAAAAGAAGCCGCCAACAAACTGCTGGAATGGTTGGAAGGCGACTTGCGCGATTGGGATATTTCCCGCGATGCGCCTTATTTTGGCTTTCGCATTCCCGACACCCCGGGCGAAAAATATTTTTATGTATGGTTGGATGCTCCCATCGGCTACATGGCAAGTTTTAAGAATTTCTGCCAAAGCCGCAAAGTGTCCTTTGATGACTTTTGGCGAGAAGGCGGCGACACCGAGCTTTATCATTTTATCGGCAAGGATATTTTATATTTTCATGCCTTGTTTTGGCCCACCGTTTTGCGGCACAGCGGTTATCGCCGCCCAACCCGTCTTTTTGCGCATGGTTTTCTGACGGTCAACGGCGAAAAAATGTCGAAATCGCGCGGCACTTTCATCACCGCCCGCCATTATTTGGATTGTGGCCTCAATCCCGAATGGCTGCGCTATTATTACGCCTGTAAACTGAACGAAAAAATGGAAGACTTGGACTTAAATCTGACGGACTTTCAGCAGCGCGTCAACAGCGATCTCATCGGAAAACTGATTAACATTCCCAGCCGTGTGGCCGCCGTATTGCAAAAAATAAATCAAGCCGCCGCAGTACCGCCGACCCTTGATGACAACGACTCTGACGGTGAAGAATTTATGGCCATGGTGCAACCGGTGCTGGCGATTGAAACTGCAGTCGCCATGGATTATGAGGCGCGGTGTTATGGCAAAGCCATGCAAAAAATCATGCACGCCGCAGATCGGGTTAACGCCCGCATTCACGCCCAAGCGCCGTGGCAGATGCTCAAAATCGGGCAATACCAAGAAGCGCACGCCGTTTGCTCCGCCGCTTTGCGGGCTTTTCATTTGCTCATCACCATGCTGCAACCGGTGCTCCCGCAGCTGGCCGCCGCCGCCGAAAAAATACTCAATCACCCGACAAATTGGGGCGATGGCTTGCAACCACTTCCAGAAGGGCATAAAATTCATGGTGCCTATAAACATTTGATGCGCCGTATGGAATCTGCCGCCGTTAATAAACTGATTGAGCCGCCCGCTGCTGAGGGCGCGGCGGCGACGTCTGACGCCACCACCGCCGCCATTGCCATTGATGACTTTGCCAAATTAGACCTGCGGGTGGCGGTGGTGGTGACCGCCGAAGAAGTGGACGGCGCCGATAAATTATTGCGGTTGACCGTAGACCTTGGCGACGGACGGCATCGGCAAGTTTTTGCCGGGATAAAAAAACATTATGCCGCCGCCGATTTGCTGGGGCGGCAGGTGCTTTATTTGGCAAATCTCAAACCGCGCAAAATGCGCTTTGGCGAATCTGAAGGGATGATTTTGGCGGCGTCAGATTCATCGGGGCGGTTGACTTTGCTACAGCCAGACGGCGACATTGCCCCCGGCGCAAAGGTCAGCTAATGAAAATTGTGCTCTATGGCGGCGGCGGTTTTATCGGTCATCATTTGGCGGCGGCATTATCGACGCGCGGGCATCAGCTCACCATTCTCACCCGCGACCGCGAAAGCGTCAAACATTTAATTTTGCTACCCAACACCGATGTTATCGCCTATAACCCAACGACCATAGCGGGTCTATTATCGCCATTGGCGGACACTGATGCGGTGGTGAATTTGGTGGGTATTCTCAACGAACGCGAGCGCGGCGATTTTGAGCGAACGCATTGCGAATTTGTCCGCGTGCTAGTCAATGGCTGCCACAAAAACAAAGTCCGGCGCTTTGTCCAAATGAGTGCGCTCAATGCTGCCCCGGCCGCACCCAGTGCCTATTTGCGCAGCAAAGCCAAAGCCGAGCAAATTATCACAGAATCCTCCATGCGGTGGACGGTGCTGCGCCCCTCAGTGGTGTTTGGCAAAGGCGATCACTTTATTAATTTATTTGTCCGTCTGGCGCGGTTGGCGCCGATTATGTTTTTGCCTTGTGCTGACGCCCAGATGCAGCCGGTAGCCGTGGAAGATGTGGTGCGACTGATCATTTGTGTTTTGGAAGATGACGAAGGGAGCGGCAAAAAATTATCCATCGGCGGCCCCGAAGTCTTGTCTTTGGCGGACATTGTGCGGCGCACTTTGACAGCCGCCCAATGCTCCCGCCCGATTATCGAACTCGGCCCGTCTTTTTCTCATATGGCGGCTGCGGTGGTGGAAGCCATCCCCGGGCTGCATTTTCTGAGTCGTGATAATTGCTTGTCGGCCAAGTTGCCCTCAGTGTGCACCAGCAACAATGACGGCGCAAAATTGCTGGGCAACTTGCTCAGTTTATCATCAGGTTTGGCGGCAATGTTTAGCGATGGTAATGGCCCGCCCTATGGGGGTTTTGGAGGTTTGGGCAGGCTCAGCGAATTGCGGGAGCATTCGCGCCGATAGGCGGGCGAATGCGCGCCTATTTGGTCGGCGGTGCCGTACGCGATCGGCTGCTGGGACGGCCGCCCGGCGACCGCGATTTTGTGGTTGTCGGCGAAACACCAGAGTCTATGGAAGCCGCCGGATTCAAACCGATAGGAGCCAATTTTCCGGTGTTTATACACCCTGACAGCAAGGAAGAATACGCCTTGGCACGCACGGAAAAAAAGCAGGGACGAGGCTATCATGGTTTTGTTTTTTATGCGGCTCCCGAAGTGCCGCTAAGCGATGATTTACGGCGGCGCGATTTAACCATTAACGCCATGGCGGAAGATGCCGATGGAAAATTAATTGACCCCTACGGCGGGGTTGCAGATTTACAAAACAGAATATTGCGTCATGTATCGCCGGCCTTTGCCGATGATCCGGTGCGTTTGCTGCGGGTGGCAAGACTGGCAGCTGCCTTCCCGGATTTTTCGGTAGCCGCAGCGACCATGAAACTGATGACGCAGATGGTGTGCGCCGGCGAAGCGGCATATTTGACCACTGAACGCGTGTGGCGCGAATTGGCGCGCGGCATGGCGGCGGCACGACCGTCACGCATGATTGAAACCATGGGGAGCTGCGGTTTGCTGGCGCAGATTTTGCCGGAAGTGGAAGCCTTGCGCGGCGTGCCTGAGCGCACCGATTATCACCCCGAAGGGGAAACATTAACGCACACATTAATGGCTTTGGACGCCGCCGCAGAATTGGGATTGAGTGCGGCGGAACGCTTTGCCGTACTCTTGCACGACGTGGGCAAAGCGCAAACGCCGGCGGCGGTCTTACCGAGTCATCACGGCCACGAAGAGCGCGGTCGGCGACTGGCAAAAAAACTAGGCCAGCGTCTCAGCGCACCGCGAGAATTTACGGAACTGGCGGTTGTGGCGGCGGCAGAACACGGTAATGTGCACCATGCCTTAGAGATGCGCGCTTCCTCATTGATAGATTTATTGGCACGCCTGGATGCTTTTCGCCGTCCTCAGCGGTTGGAGTCGGTGTTGCGCGTGTGTGCGGCGGATTTTGCCTATTGGCCGCCGCGTCGTCAGTTGGAATATCCCCAAGGCGTCTATTTGCGCGCGGTTTTTACCGCAGCACAACAAATTGACAACGCCGCCATCGCCCATCAAGTAAAAGAAAAACATGGCAACGCCCCCGTCAAAATTGCCGAACAAATTCGCTATGCCCGCATTCGTGCGGCGCGCACAGTCGCCAAAAACATCGCGGCTAAACCGTCACCATGACACCACGCCGCATCGCTCATTGGCGTTTTCGCCCTCATCCTTTGCTCACTGTTTTTGCCTTGCTGCTAATGGCTCTTACTTTTTATTTGGCGCTGTGGCAGTTTTCGCGTGCTGATGAAAAACGCGCTTTGGAACAACAAGCACAAACCGCCCTGACTGCCGCCCCGCTCAGCGTTTCCGCCGCTGCTCCATTAGACCATAACCTCCCCGCTTTTGCCCATGGGCATTATTTACCGGAACATGAAATTTTGATTGACAACCGCATTCATCAGCGACAGGCGGGCTTTCATGTCATCACCCCCCTGCAATTATCAGATGGCAGCGTCATTGCCGTTAACCGCGGCTGGATTGCCGCCGGCGCCAATCGCCGCGCCATTCCACCACCGCCCCCGGCGGGCGACGTAATGGTCCGCGGCGTGCTGCAAAAAGATCAAACAGACGCTTTCACCTTATCCACGCAAACCGAAGACCAGCACATATGGCAGAATTTACGCTTGTCCACATACCTTACCGCCACGGGTTTGCCTTTGCTAACGCTGGCATTACAACTCACCGCCACCAGCAGCACCATGCCGCCGGCGCCGATTCGCCTCAATTTTAAGTCGGCGCAAAGCATCGGCTACGCTTGGCAATGGCTTACTTTTTGCGCTTTGACCGCCATTTTTTATGGGTTATTAGGTTTACGCCGGGGGCGGCAATGAAACATTGGCCCTTGTTTGCGATTCTTCTTATCGGCATTATTACGCCACTGGCAGCGACCGCCCTGTTTTACTTAGTGCCGCCCCAAGAGAGTGTCGAAAACGGCGAACTGCTGCCGCCTCTTGCCGTCCCTTGGCGAGATGACATAAAAAAAGGCAAGTGGACTTTATTGCACCTTGCCGACAGCAGTTGCGACGACCGTTGTCGGCGGCGTTTATGCCGTATGCGACAAGTGCGTCTGATGTTGCCCGGCAATTATTTGCGGGTGCAAAGGGAGTGGTTGCTGACAGGCGGCGGCATTCCCGCGGCGCAACGTGTCACCAATGATTGCGGCGAACCGCGTGCCGCCGCATATGCTGCGGGGGCGCGCCAAGTGGATGTGCTGGATGGTGTTATGCTGCGCCGTCACTCTTGGGATTGGCTGCCTGCTCCCGCAGCTGGGCTATCGCGGCAAAACTATTTGTATCTTATTGACCCCGACGGTTTTTTGGTCATGCGCTTTGCGCCAGAATTAGACTTGTATGCGATAAAAAAAGATTTATATAAATTATTGAAATTATCCAAAGGACGGCGGCGGATAGCG
>JBPCWX010000210.1:0-5907 GCA_051009095.1 Gammaproteobacteria bacterium
CGACCGACTTCATTTGCGTGGTCAATAAATCGGGCGTGGGGGCGAATTTGTCGAAGTCAAAGCGCGAAATTTTGGTAACAATATACTCAATGGACGGTTCAAAAGATGCCGGCGCACCGCCGGCAATATCATTTTTAATTTCGTCCAGCGTGTAGCCGATGGCCAGTTTGACGGCGACTTTGGCAATGGGAAAACCGGTCGCCTTGGATGCCAGCGCCGATGAGCGCGACACCCGCGGATTCATTTCAATCACCACCATATAGCCATTTTGCGGATTGACGGCAAACTGCACATTGGCGCCGCCGGTGTCAACGCCAATTTCGCGCAGGACGGCAATGGCTGCATCGCGCATCCGCTGATATTCTTTATCGGTGAGAGTTTGCGCCGGCGCCACGGTAATGGAATCGCCGGTATGCACGCCCATCGGATCCATATTTTCAATGGCACAGACAATAATACAATTATCGGCGGCATCACGCACCACTTCCATTTCAAACTCTTTCCAGCCCAGCAGCGAACGCTCCATCAAAATAGAGCCATTGGGCGATTCGGAGATGCCGCGCGCCGCCAAAACCTCAAATTCATTTTTATTAAAGGCAATGCCGCCGCCGCTGCCGCCCAGCGTAAAAGAAGGCCGCACAATAACGGGAAAACGGATTTTTTCCAAAGCGGCATTTGCCTCGCGCAAATCTCGCACAATCGCGGACGGCGCACACTGCAAACCGATGTTTTCCATGGCTTGCTTAAAGGCACTACGGTCTTCGGCTTTATAGATGCTTGCGGGTTTTGCCCCGATCAGCAGCGGCGCGCCCGCTTGGGAAAATTCGCCCCGCCGATGCAATTCCATCACGCAATTAAGGGCGGTTTGTCCGCCCATGGTGGGCAGTACCGCATCGGGTTTTTCGCGCTTTATCACTGCCGACAGCGTATCGGCATTCACCGGCTCAATATAGGTCGCATCAGCCATATCGGGGTCGGTCATAATGGTTGCTGGATTGGAATTGAGCAACGCCACGCGGATGCCCTCCTCACGCAAAGCGCGGCAAGCCTGCGTCCCCGAATAATCAAACTCGCATGCCTGACCGATGACAATCGGCCCCGCACCGACAACCAAAACGCTACGAATGGCGGGATTCTTAGGCATTACTGCGGCTTGTGGCGATTAAGCGCACGGCAATAATGACAAAGCGCAGTTTTGCAGTTGCTTATAGTACCGTCAGTTAATCTGCCTGCACCCTGCAATTTTTTCACAATGTCATCAATTTGACTTTTGCTCGCCACCATGGTCGATTTAATCCGGTCGCCTAAAATGCGAGAAACAGTGTTAAGCAATGAAACATAATCGCCCACCCTTTTTTGAGGCAACTTGCGTTGCTTATACAAATAGGTTTCATATTCGCCTTGACGGTCGAATCCGTATGTTTTGCCATCAGGCATATTTCACCCCTTTATGCTGCCGCACCAAAGACAAAAAATCATCAAATAAAAATGTTGCATCATTTGGGCCTGGGCTGGCTTCTGGGTGCCCTTGAAAAGTCATTACCGGCGGCGAATCACACGCCAAACCTTGCAATGAGCCATCAAACAGGGATATATGAGTCGCCCGCACCTCGGCGGGCAAAGATGCGGCATCAACAGCAAAACCATGATTTTGGCTGGTAATCAACACCCGCCCACGCACCTCATCGCGTACCGGGTGATTAGCGCCGTGATGACCAAATTTCATTTTTACCGTTTTAGCGCCCAACGCCGCCGCCAAAATCTGATGCCCCAAACAAATGCCCAGCAGGGGCATTCGGCGGCTGATCAATTCACGCGCCAAGGCAATGGCGGCGGCACAAGGAGCAGGGTCACCGGGACCATTGGAAAATACCACGCCATCGGGCTTTTGCGCCAAAACTGCCGCCATCTTGCTATCATATGGCAGCACCGTCAGCCGCCCTCCGCGGGCCGCAAGATGCCGCAAAATAGCGTTTTTGATACCGCAGTCCAACACCACCAAATGCACGCCGCCACCGTCTTGGACGGTGTAATCATTGGTTGCCGGCTGCCACAAACCGTGCTGCCATGCCTCACTTTGGCGGCGGCTGGCTTCTTGTGCCAGCATGGCGCCTTGCAAGTCGCCAAAAGCGCGGGCTGCGGCAACCGCTTCTTTTTGCCGCTCCTCATCGTCCACCGCGACTTGGGGCATGATACAGGCAGCCATGGCGCCGCCGTCTCGCAATTTGCGGGTAATCGCCCGCGTATCCACACCGACTATGGCGGGAACGCGGCGGTCGCGCAAAAATTCGGGTAATGATTGTGTCGCCCGCCAGTTGCTATAACGGCGTGGAATGTGGCGCGCCACCAAACCGGCGGCTAAAATTCCGTCCGCCTCATCATCTATTGGCGTAGCTCCGGTGTTGCCGATGTGCGGATGGGTAAAATTGATAATCTGCTGACAATAAGAAGGGTCGGTGAGAATCTCCTGATAACCCGTGATTGCCGTGTTAAAAACCGCCTCACCGACGGCGATGCCGTCATATCCGGCACTGTGTCCGATAAAAAGCGCGCCATCGGCAAAAGCCAGCAAACTATTGTGGCTCATATAAAAAAATGGTGTGCATATGGCAATCTATCACGCGTCTTGGGCGGGTGATAAATTGCCGTCCACAAAAGCAGGCGAGGGTCACGCTGAGCGAAAACCTGCGCGTTTTTTCGTGCCGGCGGCACGCTTTACAGGATACAGGGTTTATTTTCCGCTATCCATGATGCGCTCAAATCGCTCATTGGCGCTTTTCCAATCAGCCACCTTAAAAAAGGCGTCAATGTATTCGGGGCGGCGGTTCTGATACTTAAGATAATAAGCATGCTCCCAAACATCCAGCGCCAGCACCAGCTCACCCCGACAAGATTCTTCCACCACATCCATCAGCGGATTGTCTTGATTAGGCGTCGACACAACTTTTAGCTTGCGATTTTGCACAATCAGCCACGCAAAACCGGAGCCAAAACGCCCGACAGCCGCATTCGCCATTTCTTTCTTCATCTCATCGGCGCTGTTATAGGCGCGGGCGACTTCACTGCCCAGCGCTCCGCCGGGATCGCCGCCGCCATCAGGCGCCATTGAGGTCCAATACAAATTGTGATTATGATAGCCGCCGGCATTGTTGCGCGCGGCGGGTCCCAATCCTTTAATGGAGCCCATCAGCCGGTCAATGGTCATCATCCAAGCCTCACTGTCTTTGAGCGCACCGGCCATTTTGTCGTAATAGGTGCGGTGGTGCTTATCGTAATGAATTTCCATGGTGCGGGCGTCAATGTGCGGTTCCAGCGCATCATAATCATATGGCAGGTCTAAAAATTGAAATCCCATGGTGCTACTCCTTTCGGTTTTTTTATCATCAAAGTCAAAAATCATTATAGCATATCATATATTATCGATAAAATCACCTTGTGCAAATATTTCGCCATCTTCACAAAAACACCCAAAGTCCGCTGGCCTTGACCATCGGCAATTTTGACGGTCTGCACCTTGGGCATCAGATGCTTATGCACCGTCTGCGCGAGCAGGCACAGGCGCACGGCTGGCGCACTGCGGTGATGACTTTTGAGCCGCATCCTCTGGCGGTGCTGCGCAACAAACCCGCCCGCCGCATCGCCGGCATATCCGACAAAATGCGCCGTCTTGCCGCCGCCAATCTGGATGTTTTATACATTCCTTTATTTAATCAATCTTTTGCCGCCCGCTCTCATTTGGATTTTGCCACCTTGTTGTTTGATGATTTGGCGGCACGCTATGTTTTAGTGGGCGAAAATTTTCGTTTTGGCAAAGGTCGCCTCGGCGATGTCGCCCTTTTGCAAGCAGTGGGCGCAACATATGGAGCGACCATAGAAGGCGCAAAATTATTCACCAAAGATGGCGTTGCGGTCAGCAGCGGTCGCATTCGCAGTTGTTTGCAGGCGGCGGATTTTGGCGCGGCGGCGACATTATTAGGGCGGGATTGGACGCTGCGCGGGCGGGTGATTCATGGGCGCGGCATGGGCAAAAAATTGGGCTTCCCCACCGCCAATATTCGTTTAGACTTTATGCCGGTGTGCGAGGGCATTTTTGCCGCTGAAGTATTATTGGACGGCGACACTTGGGCGGCGGCACTCAGCATCGGCGGCAATCCCACCGTCAGCACAGACGGCAAGATAAAAGCAGAGGCTCATATCGTGGATTTTGACGGCGATTTATATGGTCGCCGCATTGAGGTCAGACCGCTGCTCAAATTACGCGATGAACAAACATATGGCGACGTGGCACAATTACGCGCCGCTATCGCCGATGATATAAAAGCGGTGCGGGAATTTTTTAAGCGGATGCCAAACCTCTAACAAGTGATAAAATTCAGCATTATGACGGATTATCGCAAACAGAAGCACCACACTGGCATTCTGCAACAGCGGCTGAGGCGGCAAGTCAGTCGCGCCATTGCCGACTATGCCATGATTGAAGAAGGCGATCGGGTCATGGCTTGCTTGTCTGGCGGCAAAGACAGCCACGCCATGCTCGATATTTTATTGGCGCTGCAAGCACGGGCGCCGATTCATTTTGAGATGTTTGCCGTGGTTTTAGACCAGGGACATCCCGGTTTTAATGCCAATATCTTGGCGCAGCACTGCGCCCAAATCGGGGTTGCCTTGCGCATTGTTCAGCAAGACACCTATTCCATTGTCAAGCGGGTAATACCCGCAGGCGCCACCATGTGCGGGCTTTGTTCGCGGCTGCGGCGCGGCGTTTTATATCGCATTGCCGGCGAGGAACAGGCGGATAAAATTGCGCTGGGACACCATGCCGATGACATTGTGGAAACCTTTTTTATGAATATGTTTTTTGGCGGCAAACTAAAAGCCATGCCGCCCAAACTGTTCAGCGATGACCAACAGCGGGTGGTGATACGCCCACTGGCGTATTGTCGCGAGAAGGATATTGCCCAATATGCGGCACGGCGTAATTTTCCGATTATTCCCTGCAATTTATGCGGCGCGACAGGTGGCGGCGCCCGGGTGCAGATGAAAAAAATGTTAGGCGAATGGGAGGCAAAACATCCGGGGCGAATACAAAACATCTTTCGCTCCCTGCAAAACGTCGTCCCGTCCCATTTATTGGACGGGCATTTATTTAATGGAGGCGATGACGGCATCTCCAAGCCGCCGCCAAAGCCTCTCACCGCACCATCAGGAGAAATTATCCATGTCATATCTTGACCGCCGCAAAGCAGAAATTGCTGTTTATATGGAACGTGACCCAGCCGCGCGCAACTGGCTGGAAATTATCTTTTGCTATCCCGGCTTACACGCGGTGTGGCTGCATCGGCTCAACCATCGCTTGTGGACGTGGGGCTGGTGTTGGCTGGCGCGTTTTTTGGCGCATCTGGCGCGGTGGCTGACGGGTGTTGAAATTCATCCCGGCGCGGTGCTGGGTCAGCGGGTGTTTATTGACCACGGCATGGGCGTGGTGATTGGCGGCACCGCCGAAGTGGGCGATGACTGCTCCATTTATCAAGGGGTGACACTGGGCGGCACCACGCAAACTTTTCGCGGCAAACGCCACCCAACTTTGGAAGCCGGCGTCATTGTCGGTGCGGGCGCCAAAGTTTTGGGGCCCATCATCATTGGCGAGCAGGCGCGCATCGGCTCCAATGCCGTGGTCGTAAAAGAAGTGCCGCCACAGCGGACGGCAGTGGGCATCCCCGCGCGGGTTGTGGAAGACGCTGAGGGAAGCGACACCGGCAAAATACGCCCTTTTGCCGCATATGCGGTGGACGGTAAAAGTGGCTCATGCGAAGACATGATCGAAACTTTGGCGGCGCGGGTGGCGGAATTGGAAGCACAATTATCTCAAATGAAAGATGGGGGAAATGTGGAAAAATGAAATGTTTT
>JBPCWX010000211.1:0-5769 GCA_051009095.1 Gammaproteobacteria bacterium
TTCCACCGCCCGCATCATTTGCTGTACCTATTAGCACGCATTGTTAAAGGCTCAGTACGATATAGCGGAGCGGGTCATTTTAATCAAAGCGCCGATAATCGCCGCGCGGGAATGCGCCCGCAAATTATGCGGCGCAATATCTGCGGGGTGTCAGCATTATTGGCGGGCAAAACAAAAATAACCGCCGGCGATTTTCGCGCCGTTTTATCGGTTTGTAATAAGCATGATCTAATCTACATGGATCCGCCATACCAAGGAACTTCATTTTGTCGTGATCATCGTTATTTTAGCGGGCTATCGTTTGATGATTTTGTCGCCGCCCTTGATTCGTTGACTAAGCGTGACTTATCTTTTATTGTCAGTTATGACGGCGAAACCGGCGACAAAAAACATGGCAAAACTTTACCGTTATCGTTGGGTATGGCGCATTTTCGCATTCCCGCAGGACGCTCTACGCAAGCCACTTTACTGGGAATGCGGGTGGACACTGTGGAATCACTTTATTTATCTGCACCGTTGGTCGAGCAATTACACCAATGGGCGGATAAAAAACCACCGCAACAAAAACTTATATTTGCATGAAAAATTTGCCCAACAAATTCATCGACTTGCTCCGTAATGTCAAAAATAAACGTCCGCGCGTCGTTATTGAGCATATTATCAAGCATGGGCAGATCACAACGGAAGAATTAAAAGATATATATGGCTATAATCATCCGCCACGGGCGGCACGAGATGTGCGTGAATTAGGTATTCCTCTGGATACGGTTCGCGTGATCGGCACTGGCGGACGCAAAATTGCTGCCTATAAGTTTGGCAATATGGCAAAAACACGGGCAGGGAAACTTTTCGGGCGAAAGGTTTTGGCAAAACAATTGAAAAAATCTTTACTGGATTTATATGGCGCCCGCTGTCATATCTATCTTGAAGAATTTCCAGCAAAAGAATTGCAAGTTGATCATCGCATTCCTTTTGAGATTGCCGGCGATGCCCTCTCAGCAGAGCCAAAATCCTTCATGCTGTTGTGCGCTCCCGCTAATCGCGCTAAATCGTGGAACTGCGAGCACTGTCCTAATTGGCAAATTAAACAAGTGAAAAACTGTCAAAAATGCTACTGGGCTTTTCCTGAAAAATACAACCATGTAGCCATGCGCGATATTCGCCGCTTGGACATTGTTTGGCAAGAAAAAGAAACAGTGGAATATGACCACTTAAAGCGCGTGGCCAAAGGGCAAGTAACTATGCCTGAATATATTAAAAAAATATTGCGGCGGCATTTGCGAAAATCTCTTAATCCACACAAGACAAAATAAAAAGTCCGCCGGGTAAAAATTTATCTTCCAAAAAACCTATCTTTTGCCAATGGCAAAATTATAATGATGCCATTTTGTGCGTGAATTAGGTATTCCTTTGGATACGGTTCGCGTGATCGGCACTGGCGGACGAAAAATTGCTGCCTATAAGTTTGGCATATGGCTTATCTAAAAAAACATCGGCGGACTATGCAGATGACGGTTATTATTCTGCTACTTCTCAGCACTATCATTGCGGCGGTGCTGCCGGTGCCAAGTCATGCCTCTGCAGAAACGGCAGACCGCCTCAATAGAGCCATTACCGAGATACAGGCAAATGTGGTGTTTATCCGCCATGCCACCGCGCCCGGGTTTGGCGACCCGCCGGATTTTGTTATTGACGACTGCGCCAGCCAGCGCAATTTAGACGAAAACGGCCGGCAGCAGGCGGCGGCGATAGGGCGGTCTATTCAAGCGGCGGGGATTCAGTTTAGCGGGATTTTTTCCAGCCAGTGGTGCCGCTGTAAGGAAACCGCCGTTTATCTGGCGCTTGGCGACTGGCAGGAATTTGCCGGCTTAAATTCCTTTTTTCAGGGACTGGTTGACCGGGATGAAACAATGCAGCTGTTGGAAGAAAAATTCGCCCGGCTTAAACCGGCGCCCGATGATTTACTACTGCTCGTTACCCATCAGGTTGTGATTAATGCCGTCACCGGCATTTCACCGCCGAGCGGTGGATTGGTTGTTTATAACACGCAGACCGGCGCCAGACAGGCGGTGTGGCTGGAATAGGGCAAAAACATGGACGGGGCAACTTTTAGATAAAAATTCATTTTTCCCAAAAAATCTATCTTTTGCCAATAGCAAAGTTATAATAACGCCATTTTTGGAGAGTTATATGCTCACTGATATTGACATCGCCCGACAAGCTTCTATGCGTCCGATTAGCGAATTGGCCGCCGAGCGTTTTAGCATTCCCGCCAGCGACCTGGAGCCATTTGGCCATTACAAAGCCAAAGTGTCATTAGACGCCCTTCGCGACCGTGCCGACAAACCCAACGGCAAACTTATTCTTGTCACCGCTATTTCTCCCACCCCCGCCGGCGAAGGCAAAACCACCACTTCTGTCGGCCTCACCGATGCTCTTAATCATATCGGCAAAAATGCCTCTGTCGCGCTGCGTGAACCATCGCTCGGACCTGTTTTCGGGATGAAAGGAGGAGCGGCCGGCGGCGGTTATGCCCAAGTTGTCCCCATGGAAGATATTAACCTGCATTTTACCGGCGATTTTGCCGCTATCTCACTGGCGCATAATTTACTTGCCGCCATGATCGACAATCACCTACACCAAGGAAACGCCAAGCAACTGGATAGCCGTAATATCTCGTGGCGGCGGGTAGTGGATATGAATGATCGCGCCCTCAGACAAATTACCATCGGCATTGGCGGTGCCGCCAACGGCTTTGCCCGCAGCGACGGTTTCGACATTGTTGTCGCCTCCGAAATTATGGCAATCTTATGCCTATCCGATTCTCTGGCTGACCTTAAACGCCGCATTGCTCAAATCACTGTCGGGCAAACACTCAGCAAACAGCCAGTGTCCGTTGATGAACTCGGCGCCGCCGGAGCCATGACAGCGCTGCTCAAAAAAGCCATTGTCCCCAATATGGTGCAAACCTTGGAGAATAACCCCGCTTTTGTCCATGGCGGTCCTTTTGCCAATATCGCACATGGATGCAACTCTGTGTTAGCCACTAAAATGGCACTCAAAATGTCCGATTATGTAGTCACTGAAGCGGGCTTTGGCGCTGACTTAGGAGCAGAAAAATTTGTTGATATTAAATGCCGCAAAAGCGGACTGGCCGCTGATGCCGCCGTTTTAGTGGCAACTATTCGCGCCGTAAAATATCATGGCGGCGTTGCCCCAGACAAACTCAAAGAAGAAAACACCCAAGCCTTACGCGATGGCTTTGCGAATGTGCGGCGTCATCTGCGCAACATTCGCGAACACTATAACTTGCCCGCAGTGGTGGCGCTGAATCATTTCTCTCATGATACCGAAGCCGAAATTGCCGTCTTTCGCTCGCTGTGTCAAGAAATAGGAGTGGATATGGCACTGTGCAAACACTGGGCTTCTGGCGGTGCCGGGGCGGCAGAATTGGCGGAAAAAGTTGTCTCTTTAGCCGCTGGCGATGAATTGGGCGGGATGAAAAATCTGTATGCGGATTCACTGCCACTTAAGAAAAAAGTGGAGGCAGTCACAGAAAAAATCTACGGTGCTTCAATGGTCAATACCGGCCCCAAAGTGGCCAATGATATGGATGCTTGGCAAACATTGCATGGGCATTTTCCGGTGTGCATCGCCAAAACACAATATGCTTTTACCAATGAGCCCAAGGACCGAGGCATCCCCCAAGATGGCTATCGCTTTTTTGTCTCGGAAGCGCGATTAAACACCGGAGCAGAATTTATTGTGCTTTTGGGCGGCAACATTATGACTATGCCCGGGTTGCCTAAAACGCCCGCCGCTTGTGCTATTGACATCGATGATGACGGCAATATCAGTGGCTTATTCTAATCTTGCCGACCAAAAAAAGGCGCTACGACAACAGATTCTATCGTTGCGCGGCAAAATGACCACGGCGGCACGCCAAACGGCATCCACCAAAATTTGCGCCCGCCTTCTTGCATTACCCCAGCTGCAAAAAGCTTCTGTAATCGCCGCCTTTGCCCCTATGGTGGAAGAGGTTGCCATTTGGCCAGTTTTGGAAGCGCTGTGGGCAAAAGACAAAACGATATGTTTTCCCCGTGTCGCCGACAAACACACCATTACCTTTCACCGAATTGGCAACCGCGCAGAATTATGCGTAGGTTATAAAAATATTTTGGAGCCTTTACCTACCGCTCCAATACAGCAACATATTGATTTTGCGATTATTCCTGCTATTGCGATAGATATTAAAGGAAATCGCCTTGGTTATGGCGGCGGTTTTTATGATACATTTCTATCTAAACAACAAAAAACACTGACATGTGCGGCTATTTTCGCTTGTCAATTTGTTGATGAAGTGCCGATTACTGCCGATGACCATTGCGTTTCCTTGGCGGTATCGGAAGATATAAAAAATTGTAAAATACTTTAGAATTTAGAAAGGGAGGTTTACTTTGAGTGATTTTTGGACAAGCTGCGTTTTTCTGTTGCGGCAGAAATTTGACAAAAGTGTTTTTGAGGCTTTTATTTCTTCTTCGCAAGCGGATTTAACTGATGATTCGTCTTGCCTATCGGTTTACGCCCCGAATAACGCCGCCAAAAAATGGCTGGCGGACAATATATCCGGCGACATCCAAAATATGGCGAAACAAAAGCTTGGGCGGGATCTTCAGGTCAAATTTTCTGTTCAGACGGAGCTGCCGATAGCCATCGAGCCAACATTTATTGCTGAGCCATCGCAAGACGCCAAGCCGCTTGTCAACCGCAAAACCAATTTACGCAATGATTTAACATTTGAAAACTTTGTCCCTGGTCAGGCCAACAGATTGGCGCTTATGGTGGCGCGCGAAATTAGCAGCGGCAACGCCCATCAAATAGGACCTCTGTTATTTTTGTATGGGCACACCGGATTAGGAAAAACACACTTGGCCCAAGCGGTTGCCAACAGTTACCTATTAAAACACCCAGAACGGCAAGTCCGTTATGTTATGGCGCGCGATTTTATGGCGGATGTGGTAAATGCCTGCCGCCTTAACCGGCATGACCGTTTTCGCAACCATTACGAGAATCTGGATCTGCTGATTGTAGATGACATTCAATACATCACCGGTGATAAAGTGCGCACACAGGAAGAGTTTTTCTTTATCTTCAACCGCTTACATGATAACAACAAAATCATCATCATCACCAGCGATTGTGCGCCGGGAAAAATAAGGAATTTACCTGATCGGCTGTCATCACGCTTGCGAAGCGGTATGGCCGCTTATTTAAATCCACCAGAACCGCTGTTACGAGAATCTATCCTGTGTCATAAGGCGCGTTTGCAAGGCGGCCAAATAGATGAAAAAGTTGCGAAATTCATTGCTGAGCGCATTAAATCCAGCGTGCGTGAGCTGGAAGGCGCTCTTTATCGCGTCTTGGCCACGGCAGCCTTTCATGGCAAACCGCCATCGTTGGAAATTTGCCAGGAAGCACTGGCTGACCTAATAGAAACCTCCAAACAAACAGTAAATGTGGATACTGTCAAAAGGAAAACAGCGGAGTTCTTTCACTTGCGGGTTTCTGACCTTTCATCAAAAAGTCGGCGGCGTTCCATAGCCCGTCCGCGCCATATGGCTATATATCTCTGCCGCCACTTGACAAATCTAAGCCTACCCGAAATCGGAAAGCATTTTGGCGATCGGGAACACACCACGGTGCTACACTCCTGTCGCACCATGGAAAAAGAACTGAGCGCAAATGCCAAGACTCAAGAAGAAATGCAGC
>JBPCWX010000212.1:0-7268 GCA_051009095.1 Gammaproteobacteria bacterium
ATCTCGCGGCGGGTGCTGGCGGCGCCGGCGGCAGAGTCCGCCCCTTGCGTCTCTTTGCATCTTGCGGCGGATTCGCCCTTGCCGCCGCTGACGGTGGCTGCCGATGATATGCAAACGCTGCTGAGAAAAGCGGGGATTGTGGGTTTGGGCGGCGGGGCTTTTCCCGCCTGGCGCAAATATCGTCCTCAATCGCAGCTACTTTTGATTAACGCCGTCGCCAGCGATGACAAAATTCATGGCGATCGCGCCTTGCTTAGCCACCATGCCGCCACCCTGTCCGCCACTGCCGCCCAAGTTGCCGCCGCCATGGGAGTGCCGAGCGTTATTATTGCGCTGCGTGATGATGCCCCGACAATATCAAAGGCGGAGGGACCCGTTCGCGTGGTGCGGGTGACCGCCGACTATGCGATGGGCAGTGAGCGGCTGCTTATTCGGCATTTGTGCCAGCGCGCCATCCCGCCCGATGAATTTCCCGCCGACCACGGCATTTTATGTTTTAACCTTGGCACGGTGCTTGCCATTGCCGCGGCGATTGACCAGGGGATCGCGATGACCGGGCGCATTATTACGGTGCGCTCACCGGCAAATGAAGTGATTAATGTGCGTGTGCCGTTTGGCGTCGCCATGGGCACGCTGGCCGCTTTTGCCGGCATTTCACCGGCGGCAAAATTTTGTGTCGGCGAAGGGCGCGAATGGTTATCCGCCGAGGCGATTATTTGCGCCCAAACAACGGTGGCGGATTTTGCCGCCGCCGCAGCAGATGCCATATCGCCCTGTATTCGCTGCGGGGCGTGTTTGCCGATTTGTCCGGTGGATTTATCCCCCTTGCAGTTATACGCTTTATGGCAGGACGGCGGTGATGGCATGGAAGAAAACGGCATCGCTGCCTGTTTGCTGTGTCGCCGCTGTGATGAGCAATGTCCCAGCAATATCCCGCTGGCGGCGACATTCGCCGCGGCGCAGCGGTCTTTTGCCGCAAGGCGGGCGAAGGCGCAGCAGGCAAGCCGCTGGCAAAAGCGGCATGGGCAGCATCTGCAGCGTGTTGCGGCGACTCCGCCGCTGGCGACAGTGTCCGCCGCCGACCAAGCAGCGGCGGCAATGCGTCAAGCAAAGGCAAAGCGACAAGCGGCACTGAGCGGCGATTGACCGCGCGGGGCGTATAATCCCATTCATTATGAGCAAAGCACCCGCAAAAAAATGGTCGGCATTATTTGACGCACCCCTGGACCAGCGGGTGGCGCGGTTTAATGCCTCGGTTAAATTTGACTGGCGGCTGGCCGAATGCGATATTGCCGGCTCCATTGCACACGCCGACATGCTGCAAAAGCAAGGGATTATTTCCGCCGCGGACGGTGCCGCCATCCACCGCGGCTTGCATACGATTTTGGCGGAAGTGCGCGCGGGGCGTTTTGAATGGCGCGAAGAAGATGAAGATGTGCATTTTAATATTGAGCGGCGGCTGATTGAATTGATCGGCGATGCCGGCGGGCGCTTGCACACCGCGCGCTCGCGCAATGACCAGGTGGCCACCGATTTACGCCTTTTTTTGCGGGAGCGCATAGATTTATTGACGGCGTCTTTGGCGGCGGCGCGGCGCGCCCTGCTAACCCAAGCCGCCGCGCACACGCAAACGCTGATGCCGGGGATGACGCATTTGCAGGCGGCGCAGCCAGTGTCTTTTGCTCATCACCTTTTGGCATATGAGGATATGTTGACGCGGGATGCCGAGCGGTTGGCGGATTGTCGGCGGCGGCTCAATTTGTCGCCTTTGGGAGCGGGGGCTTTGGCGGGAGTGGGCTATCCGATAGACCGTCAGGCAACAGCAACGGCGCTGGGCTTTGACGGCGTTTGCCAAAATTCCATGGATGCCGTGGCTGATCGCGATTTTGCCATTGAGTTTGCGGCGGCCGGCGCGGTGCTGATGACGCATCTGTCGCGATTTTGCGAAGAAGTCATTTTGTGGTCGTCGCCGTCTTTTGCCTTTGTGTCATTGGGCGATTCATTTTGCACCGGTTCATCAATCATGCCGCAAAAGAAAAACCCCGATGTGCCCGAATTAATCCGCGGTAAATGCGGGCGCGTGGTTGGGGCGTTGACGGCGTTGCTGGTGTTGATGAAGAGTCAGCCTTTGGCGTATAACAAAGACAATCAGGAAGACAAGGAGCCGATCTTTGACTGTGCCGACACGGTGCAGGAATGTGTGGATATTTTTGCGGCGATGGTGGAAGCCTTGCAGATTCATGCGGCGCAAATGCGGGCGGCATTATCAGCCGGTTTTTTGACGGCGACTGAATTGGCCGATTATCTGACGGCGGGCGGTATGCCTTTTCGCCGGGCGCACGAGGCGGTGGCCGCCTTGGTGAAAGAACTATCGGCGCAAGGGAAGCGTTTGGAAGAGTTGTCTTTGGATGATTTACGCCGTTATGTGCCGCAGGCGGACGAGGGCGCCTTGGCCTCGCTGAGCGCCGAACGGGCTTTGCAAGTGCGCAATCACATTGGCGGCACCGCACCAGAAGAAGCAAAACGGCAGATTAAAAGACGCAAAGAATCGCTGGCGGCGGCAAAGATCTGACGGCGCAAAGAGGCAAGACCGCCGCTGTTGATGGCGAGGTTGAATTTTTATTGCTAACACGGAGAATAATATGTTGTGGGAAGTTTTTATCACTTGCGCGGTTACCGGGGCGGGTGACACCACCCAAAAATCACCGTTGGTGCCGATCGCTCCCGATGATATTGCCGATGCCGCCATTGACGCTGCCCGCGCCGGTGCGGCCATTGTGCATTGTCATGTAAGGGATGAAAAAAGCGGCAAAGCCGCCCGCGATGTGGAATCTTATCGCCGCGTGAGCGAGCGGATTCGCGCCGCCGATGTTGATGTGATTCTCAATTTGACTGCGGGGCACGGTGCAGACTTGATTTTGGGCGGCAATGAAACACCGCTGCCGCCGCGCGCCGCTACGGATATGGCGGGCGCCAGTGAGCGATGTGCGCATCTGGCGGCGTGCCGCCCCGAAATTGCCACCTTGGATTGCGGCACCATGAATTTTGGCGAAGGCGATTATGTGATGACCAACACTCCCGACATGCTGCGGGCAATGGCGGGGCAAATGCGCGACTTGGGCGTCAAACCAGAGATTGAAATTTTTGATGCGGGGCATTTGGTGTTTGCCAAACAATTAGTAAGCGAAGGACTGATCGATGCGCCGCCGCTGGCGCAGTTATGCTTGGGCATTCCCTGGGGGGCGCCCGATGATATAAACACCTTGATGGCTATGGTTAATAATATGCCGCCCGATTGGGTGTATTCGGGGTTTTCCATTGGCCGTATGGAACTGCCGTTTGTGGCCGCCATGGCCTTAGTGGGCGGCAATATCCGTGTCGGTTTGGAAGATAATTTATATTTGGCCAAGGGCCGGTTAGCAACTAATGCGCAGCTGGTGGAGCGGGCGGCTGCCATCTTATCGGCAATGAATGTGCGCATCTTATCGCCCGCCGAAACGCGCGCTAAACTGAATCTGTCGCCGCCGCAATAATGGCGCCGCCGATAATGCTTTTAGAAGACGGTGATTGCCAAGACAAGGGGCGGCAATAAATCCGCTGGCTATTCCTAATGCTGACCCGCCCAATGAGGCGGGGTATTAAAAAATAACCACGCTGCGGATTGATTCGCCGCGCCGCATTAAATCAAAGGCATCATTAATTTCGGACAGCGGCATGGTGTGCGTTATCATGGGGTCAATTTCTATTTTGCCGTCCATATACCAATCGACAATTTTGGGCACATCGCTACGCCCGCGCGCACCGCCAAAAGCAGTGCCGCGCCACACTCGGCCGGTGACTAACTGAAAAGGACGGGTTGATATTTCTTCGCCGGCGCCGGCGACGCCGATAATGATCGATTCGCCCCAGCCTTTATGACAGCATTCCAACGCTTGCCGCATGGTGTGCACATTACCGATGCACTCAAAACTAAAATCAGCTCCGCCGTCAGTCAAGTCCACCAAATAAGCGACTAAATCACCGTCCACCTCTTTGGGATTGACAAAATGCGTCATGCCAAATTGCTCGGCCATGGCATGCCGCGTGGGGTTAATATCCACGCCGACAATTTTGTTCGCGCCGGCCAAGCGGGCGCCTTGGATGACATTGAGTCCGATGCCGCCCAAACCAAAGACCACCACATTATCACCGGAACGCACTTTGGCGGTGTTGATGACTGCTCCGATGCCGGTGGTGACGCCGCAGCCGATATAGCACACTTTATCAAAAGGGGCATCGGGGCGGATTTTGGCGGCGGCAATTTCGGGCAGGACGGTGTAATTGGAAAAAGTGGAAGTCCCCATATAGTGGAATAGGGGATCCTTGCCCAGGGAAAAACGGCTGGTGCCGTCGGGCATGACGCCGCGCCCCTGAGTGGTGCGGATCGCTTGGCATAAATTGGTTTTGCCGCTGGTGCAATAATCGCATTGGCGGCATTCTGGCGTGTAGAGCGGAATGACATGATCACCCGGCTGCAAAGAGGTTACTCCTTTGCCCACGTCCACCACCACGCCGGCGCCTTCGTGTCCCAAAACGGCGGGAAAAATCCCCTCGGGGTCGGCGCCCGACAAAGTAAATTCATCAGTGTGGCAAATGCCGGTGGCTTTAATTTCAACTAAGACCTCTCCCTCTTTGGGTCCCGCTAAATCTACGGTTTCAATGCTTAGTGGCTTCCCCGCACCAGTGGCAACAGCGGCTTGTGTTTTCATGTTTTTCTCCTTTCGTTAAACAATGGCATTTCTTAGAGCATGGCAAAAATATAACCATGGCAATTAAAAAATAGGGTGTGGGCGGTGGTGTTGGGCGGGCGAGATTGCCTGAGCACATCATCGGCAAGTGCGGCCATGTTTATTGTGCTTGGCTCACAGCTTTTGCGTGGTCACTGTTCAGGACAATCAAATGACGGTGTTTTAGAGTCACGATAAACAGGCCATAATCCGCCGCCACTTTTTCCGCATTGGGCGAGATTCTTTTTGCCGCCACCAAGCCGTATATTTTCTTTCCCTTATGGGAAGGAAAATGATTGACAAATTGCGGCAAGGTGTTTTCGGCAAACTGAGTTATTTTTTTTGCGCTCAGAGTCCGTTTGACCTCACCGACCACAATGGCATCGCCGTTGAAGCCAACCAAGTCATAATTGGTTGCGCGGCTTTTGGGCTGCATGCGAGGAATCACATAATCCAAATCAATATCGCCTAAGCGCCCGGCATCCTGCAATGCTTGACAAAACTCATCTTCCAGCAGGAGTCCCTCGCTGTTGACAAAATCGCCGATTTGTTTGTTTGTTGCCCGCACCGCTTCTTGTAACTGCCCATATTCATCGCGCGACCACTCACGGTCCCGCTGTCTTTCTTCTCGGATCTTGGCTATATCCCGCTGTCCTTCTTCTCGGATCTTGGCCACATTCCGCTGTGCTTCTTCTCGGATCTTGGCCACATTCCGCTGTCCTTCTTTTTGGATCCTGGCCACATTCCGCTGTCCTTCTTCTCGGATTTTGGCCATATCCCGCTGCCATTTTTCCCGACTTTCGTCCATCCTTTTCTGGATTTTCTTGGTTTCCTCCCGAGCTTGCAGCGTCGACTTATCCATTGAGATAATGAGTCTATCAAGCTTTTTGTCTAATTTGTTTGGCGTGTTTTGAGGCATCTTTTTCTCCAAAGTTAATGGGTAAAATTATAACACACATTTGCCCACCCTATGGCAGTGACCGTTTGCCGATATTTTGGGCGGCAATGCTGGGCGGCGTTTATTCCCATTCCACTGTCGCCGGTGGTTTTGATGAAATATCATACACCACCCGATTAACACCGCTCACCGTGTTAATGATGCGCGAAGACACCCGTGCCAAAAAATCATCAGGCAAGCGCGCCCAATCGGCAGTCATAAAATCATCGGTGGTTACGGCGCGCAAGGCAATAACATTGTCATATGTTCGATTATCGCCCATGACCCCCACCGATTGCACCGGCAATAATACGGCAAAAGCCTGTGCCGTCTCCGCATATAATCCCGCTCCCGCCAATTCTTCCAGATAAACTGCATCGGCATGACGGGCAATGTCGACGCGCTGGGGCGTGACCTCTCCCAACACTCGCACCGCCAAACCAGGGCCAGGAAAAGGATGGCGATTCACCAAACGAGGCGGCAAACCTAAATCCAAACCCAACTGTCGCACCTCGTCTTTGAATAAATCGCGCAGAGGTTCCAGCAGTTTTAAGTTTAATCGCGCCGGCAAACCGCCCACATTGTGATGCGATTTAATGACTTTTTTACCGGTGCCATCACCCGCAGATTCCACCACATCGGGATATATCGTCCCTTGCGCCAGCCATTTTACGTCATCGCCAAAGCGTAGCGCCTGCGCCTCAAATTCCTCCACAAACAACAGCCCAATGCGGCGGCGTTTTTCTTCCGGGTCAATCACTCCGCGCAGGGCGGCAAAAAATCTGTCGGCGGCATGTAGCACCGTCAAATTCACGCCAAAATGATCTTCAAACACCCGCCGCACTTCTTCCGTTTCACCTTGGCGCATAAGGCCGTTATCAACCAGCACACAGCGCAACCGGGCGCCGATGGCGCGATGCAGCAGTGCCGCCGTTACCGCCGAATCGACACCGCCCGACAAACCCAGCAGCACTCCTTCATCACCGGCGGAAGAGCGAATCGTCTCAACTTGACGGGCAATAAAATTGGGCATGGTCCAATCCGCCGCGGTGCGGCAAATATGGCGGATAAAACGCTCCAATATACCGCGTCCGTGCCGTGTGTGCGCCACTTCGGGATGAAACTGCAAGCCATAAAATTGCCGCACTTCATCGGCCATCGCCGCCACCGGTGAGGCATCACTTTGGGCGATGACGGTAAAACCAGACGGCGGACGAGTCACCCGGTCGCCATGACTCATCCACACCGGCAAAGGCGCCGCCGCTAAACCGGCAAACAAAGGCGAATCGTTGTCGGCGTGTATGGTCGCCGCGCCATATTCATGGTCGACGGCAACCTCCACCGCACCGCCCAAAGCGGTGGTCATCGCTTGCATGCCATAACAAATACCCAGCACTGGCACCCCGCAGGAAAAAACCGCATCAGCCACCGTTGGCGATTCCGCTGTCGCCGCCGAATTGGGACCGCCGGAAAGAATAATGCCGGCCGGCGCAAAGGCGCGAATGTTTGCCGCCGTCCAATGGTGCGGGTGAATTTCACAATACACTTGCAATTCGCGCACCACG
>JBPCWX010000213.1:0-2546 GCA_051009095.1 Gammaproteobacteria bacterium
GTGCCGTGGAAATATGGATTTAAATCTGCCAAAGCAATGGTGCGCATTGTCTTCACCGATTATTTTCCCAAGTCCACGTGGAATCGTCTGCAACCGCGGGAATACGGTTTTTATGCCAATGTTAACCCGATGGTTGATCATCCACGCTGGAGCCAAGCCACGGAAAAGGTGATTGATGACAGTCTTTTTCCATCCCGCCGTCCAACTGCCATGTTTAACGGATTTCCCGAAGTTGCGTCTTTGTATGACGGCATGGATTTGCGGCGGGATTTTTAATGTCGACGGCGGCGCGCTTTGCCGTGGTCAAGGCGGCATTATTTGTGCTGTCTTTGGCCCCGGTCGGTTTTTTTACGGCGGCTATTTTGGGCGGGGGAGTGGCTGAGCCGGTGGCTTTTCTTACTCGCGAGACCGGTGAGCAGGCCTTGCGTTTTTTGCTGATTACCCTGGCCATGACGCCGTTGCGTTTGGCCAGCGGATGGAGCGGCTTCATTAAACTGCGGCGAATGTTTGGGCTGTTTGCTTTTTTTTATGCCTTGTGCCATTTTGGTGTTTATGTTTTTTTGGATTTGCAGTTAGATTTTGCCGCCGTAGTGGATGATATTATTCGCCGCAAATATATCACCGTTGGTTTTGCCGCTTTGGTGCTGCTGCTGCCGCTGGCATTGACGTCCAACAGTTGGAGCATCAAAAGACTGGGCGCTCGCAAATGGAGCAAACTGCATCGGGCGGTATATGTGATTGCTTTGCTGGCGCCGATTCATTTTTTGTGGCAGGAACGCGGTGAAGACCTCACCGAGCCGCTGGTTTATTTGGGTTTAATGATAGCATTATTGGCCTTGCGGGTGCCGTTGCTGGCTAATCGCTTGACTCTTTTGCGGCGCGGATGACAGTTATGGAGCAGACAATGACATCGCTAACTGCTTGGCTTGGCATGTATGGTTGGCTGGTGGAGGCGGCTTTATCTTTGGTGCTAACAGCGGCGGCGTTGTTTATATGGGTGCGGGCTCAGCGTTTTTTGTCACAGCGTGCCAAGGCGACGGCGCGAGCTTGGGATGATATTGTTTTGCGTGCGGTGAGCGCACCGATAGTGGCACTAATTCTTGTCTTGGGCGCGCAACAAATCATTGCGGCAGCTGGCGGGATATTTGCCAATTATCAGGAGATCTCGCGGATTTTTTCGGTGGTGCGCTCAGTGGCGTTTGCCGTGGCGATATTTTGGGCGCTGTTGAGGTTGACGGGGGGGGTGGAGCGGCACTATCGTCACAATACCTTGTCTATTGGCGGGCGGCAGATGGATGTGGGGGTGACCTTTGGCATCTTTCGCGGTATTCGCATCATTATTTTTGCCATTGCCGCGTTGACGGTAATGGATGCTTTTGGCGTTTCTATTACGGGCATTTTGGCTTTTGGCGGTTTGGGCGGGGTGGTTTTTGGTTTTGCCGCCAAAGATATGCTGGCTAATTTTTTTTCGGGCATGGTGATTTTTTGGGAACGCCCTTTTGTTATCGGCGACTGGATTCGCTGTCCCGAATCCAACATTGAAGGGGTGGTGGAAAAAATTGGCTGGCGGGTGACGCAGCTGCGCACTTTTGACCAGCGACCGCTGTATGTGCCCAATGCGGTTTTTTCTAATCAGGTGATAGAGAATCCGCAACGCATGAGAAACCGCCGCATTTATGAATATATGGGACTGCGTTATGAAGATATTGATAAACTTCCCGCCGTTTTGGAAGATATTCGCGCCATGCTGAAAGTGCATGAAGAGATTGACCAAGAGCAAATCCAAATAGTTGCCTTTGACTGCTATGGTGATTCGACGCTGAACTTTTTTATTTATGTCATGACGCGCACAACCATGTGGGTGAAATTCCATGCCATTAAAGGAGATGTGCTGCTTCATGTTGCAGCCATTGTTAAAAAACATGGCGCAGAATTTGCTTTTCCCACACGCACTGTGCATCTGGCCAACAATACCGCCGCTTCTGGTGTTAACACGCCAGAAGAATGATTCCACGGCTATATTTGCCAGAAGTTATCGACGGCGCTTTGTGTCGGTTGTCAGCAGCACAAAGCCGCTATTTATTGCGCGTATTGCGTCTGTCCGTGGGTAATGATGCACGCGTTTTTGACGGTGCTGGGCAGGAATATGACGGGCGCATTGAGATGGCGGACAAGCGCGGAGCATTTGTGCGTATTGGTCGCCGTTTGCCGCCGTCTTTGGCGGATGCGGATTTGCGGGTTGAGATAGCGCAAGCCGTTTGCGCACCGCCCAAAATGGATTGGGCGGTGGAAAAAATGACAGAATTAGGAGCGGCGGCTATTGTGCCACTGATTACCGCACACGCCGAGTCGCCTCGGCATGCAGCCCTTGAGCGGTGGCAGCGGTTGGCGGTTGCGTCTTGTGCCCAATGCGGCCGCGCAAAAATGCCGCATTTTTCGACGCCGACGTTGCTGACCGATTTTTTATCGGCTCAGACGGATGAAGAATCGCAAAAAATTTTATTGACTCCCCGTGCCGACTGCCATTTATCGGCGATATGCAAAAA
>JBPCWX010000214.1:0-19380 GCA_051009095.1 Gammaproteobacteria bacterium
TTCGGAAAACATATATTGATACAGCCACAAATTAAATTGTTCGTGCAAAAAACCGCCGGCATCTTTATTGATGAAAAAATCCACTTCGGTTTGCCGCCGAAAAATGCGGATGGCGTTTTTTATATCGCCTTCATCTATTAGCCACATTTGGTGTTCGCCCGCCAGTTTTAAGATTTCATCAATGTTGGTTTTTTGGCCATTTTTGGAAAAACTGACTTTGAGGCAGGTAACGTCTTCTTGATCTTGCTTGTCGCTGAAGCTAAACACAAACTCCCGCGGTTCGTTGTTTTGCCGTCCTTGCATGGCGGAGGCGTCAAAATAAAACCGCTTGGGGGTGCCGCTTTCTGGCAATTCCACCGGCATGCTTTGGATCAGATAATCGGACTTGACATAGTATAAATTGCGGGTTTTCCACGCCAGCGTAACATCCTGTCCATCGGCAAAAACGCGTTCATAAATGCGGTGCCAGGCGGGCAAATGGCGAAAATAGATTGAGCCGCTTTCGCAAAAGTAGCGGTGAAAAAAAGAATGGAGCTTGTCAAATAATTCTTCGCGAAAAGGGTAATTGAGCGGGGCAATTTTGTCAATGCGTTTCATCAATTCCCCGCGCACCGATTCAAAATGCTGCTGCTTGATGTGCATAAGATTGATATAGCCCGATTTGCCATTGCCGTCCACGCGCGCACCAGTAAACAAACTGCCGAGAGCATTTAGAAATTGCGTTTCCTTGGGATTCCTCATGGGTGCGATTGTATCATATTTGCCCAGACGGGATAACTGCGGATTTTGCCGTCGACAATTTTTTAATAAAAAGGTTAAAATATATCTTTGGGGAGGTTGCGTGGAATCCCGATTTTTTACCTTATTTCATCCTTTCAATAAGCGTCAATATGTCTCTAAACTCAGATAATATGGAACAAACATGCCTTGGTGGATATTGCTAACGCTATTTTCTGCCGCCATGCAGACCATCCGCACGGGCATGCAAAAATCGCTCAAGCAGGAATTGGACGATTATGCCGTAACGTGGGTGCGCTTTGGCTTTGCTTTGCCTTTGGTGCCGCTGTGGTTGCTGGGGCTGTTGGCGGCGGGGATAGAGATACCGTCCGCCAATGCTCATTTTTTGCTGGCGGCGATGGCGGCGGGAGTGTTGCAAATCATCGCCACGGTAATGTTGGTGGCGTTGTTTAGCTGGCGCAATTTTGCCGTGTGCACGGCTTTTGCCAAGACCGAGGCGGCGCAAGTTGCCGTGTTGGGAGCATTATTTTTTGGCGAGACAATGTCGGCGCTGGGCGTTGTGGGTGTAGCTTTGGGAGGTGTGGGAGTCATATTAATGTTGCCATTTGGCGGGGCGTCTGGTTGGCGGACGGCTGCTGGTTGGCGGGCGACTTTTTTGGGATTGGGGGCGGGAGCGGGTTTTGCCCTAACCGCGCTTTTTATTCGGCAGGCGGTTGGCGCTTTGGACGGGGCGCATCCGCTGGCGGCGGCGGGGTTGACGTTGGCGGTTATGATTGTTTTACAGACTGCTGTTTTGGGCATTTTTTTGCTATACCGTGGTGCGCCGTGGGCGGCATTGTGGCGAGTGCGGCGGCGGGCGGCGTGGGTTGGGTTGAGCGGTTTTTTGGGTTCTTTGGGGTGGGCGACGGCTTTTGCCTTGACGAATCCGGCATTAGTTAAAACGCTGGCACAGGTGGAATTGCCGCTGGCGTATTTGTTGGGGCGGACGGCGTTCCGCGAAAAATTGCGCCCTTTGGAAGTTGTCGGTATGATTGCCTGCGCGATTGCCGCCGTTTTGGTGGCGTTTGCCTAGGTGCGGCAATGACGGTTAATCGCTGTGCTGAGTCATATTCTCAGGCAGCCGTTTTTTAGGATTAACACCCATATCGCGGAGTTTTTCGGCTTGCCGCAAAACATTGCCGCGGCCGTCGCTGAGCTTGCCTTTGGCGGCGTCAAAAGCATCGCGCGCGCCTTGTAAAGATTTTTCTATTTTTCCCATATCCTCAACAAAACCGCATAATTTATCGTACAGCGAAGCACCTTGGCGGGCAATTTCCTCGGCATTGTTATTTTGCTTTTCCAGTTTCCAAATGCGCTCCACCGTGCGCAATACCGCCAATAGTGTGGTCGGCGAACACAAAATAATTTTTTTCTTAAACGCATCGGCAAACAGGGAATGGTCGGCATTTAAGGCGGCATAAAAGGCCGGCTCCTGCGGCATGAACATAAAAACAAAATCGGGCGTGTTGATGGCGGGCAAACGCTGATAATGCCGCGCCGATAAATCGCTGAGGTGTTTTCGCACCGCTTGCACGTGCCGATTGATGGCGGCGTCATATGCCGCATGGTCATCGCTGGAGACGGCGTCCACATAATTTACCAAGGACACTTTGGAATCAATAATCAGATGCCGATTTTCCGGCAAATGGATGATGACATCGGGGCGCTGCACATTGCCTTCGTCGGTGCGTGTCTGCTGCTGCGTGTGATAACTTTCGCCTTCGCGCAAGCCCGATTCTTCCAATAGCCGCGCCAAGGTCAATTCGCCCCAGTCGCCCTGCATTTTTTTGTCGCCCTTGAGGGCGCGGGTGAGATTTTCAGCATCCCTCCCAATTTGCGCGGCGTTGTTGTGTAAATTTTCAATCTCTGTTTTTAGCGATGCCCGCTCTTTTGCCTCGGCACCGTATATTTCATCAACGCGGCGGCGGAATTGCGCCAGATTGTCGCGAAGCGGCTCCAAGGCTTTCTGGCTGTTTTCGTCGAATTTTTTGCTTTTTTCATCCAGCACCGTTTGCGCCAGATTCTTAAATTCAGTTTCCATGTTGTCGCGCGCCTGTTTGACAAAGGCAAGTTTTTCTTCAGCATTGGTCTGGGCATTGGTCAATTCATTTTGCAAGGTGGCGCGTTGGGCGGCGTGCTTGGTGTTGTCGGTGCGCAAGGTGTTGTTGTCTTCTTGCAGCTGGGCGATTTGCTGCCGCGCTTCGGTCAGTTGGGCGCGGGCATCGCGGACGCTGTCGTATTCTTTGCGCAATTCTTCAGCGGCGGTTTCGCTTTGTGCGCGCCGCTCTGTTTCGCTGCGCAATAATGTTTGCGCTTCCGTCAATTCGCGCTTGAGCGATTGCCGACCGTTTTCACGCCATAAAATGATGATGGCGGCAATCGCCAATATAACACCGGCGACGATTATTTCCGCCATGATTGGGCGTGCCGCTGGGCGCCGGATGATGATTTCAATTTCATTGACTGCATTATAAAGTCTTTGGCGGCGGTGCCGTTATCTTGGCGATAAAATCACCGTCCGCCAGGGTCGAGGTGAGTAAATGATGATGCGTCATTTTTGCAGCAAGGCGACAACGGCTGCCAGCGAAGAGCAGGCAACGGCGCCGGCGGGGGCGTCTTTGTGCGCACCGATAAAATAACGTTGCGGCACGCCGGCGGCTTCCGCCGCCTGCATGTCGGTGATTTTATCACCCACCATCAAAGAGTGGCGCAAGTCCAGATGATGCTCTTTCGCCGCCGCCAATAACATGCCCGGCTGAGGTTTGCGCCAATTGCGCCAAGCGATATATTGGTCATCGCCGCGCGGGTGATAGGGCGAGTGATATACCGCCGTCAAGTGCGCCCCCTGTGCCCGCAAAGATGCCGTCATATGGTCGGTGATGGTGTGATAATCCTCTTCACTGTATCTGCCCAAAGCAATGCCGCCTTGATTGGTTACCACAATTAATTGATAACCCATTTGGCTAAGCGCATGACATGCCGCTGCCGCCTTTGGTATAAATTGAAACCGCGATATTTCTCCCACATAACCAAGGTCGTAATTAATAACACCATCCCGGTCCAAAAAGGCTGCCGCTTTAGTTATCGCTTTCATCATTGCCGCTATTTTATCAAATGATATGATTTGCCCGCCGCTGGGCGGTCATTTATCCGTTCGCTTGATTTTGTAAATATGCCAAAATGCGGCGCGGTAAGGCGGGGCCTTCATAAATTAATCCGGTGTAAATTTGCACCAGATCCGCGCCGGCGGATAATTTTTCATGCGCATCGGCGCCGCTAAAAATTCCGCCGACCCCGATGAGGGCTGTTTCTTTGGGCAGTAATTGCCGCAAGGCGCGGAGCATGGCGGTTGCCCTTGTCGCCAAAGGCCGCCCTGATAATCCGCCCGATTCTTTGGCGGCAGGCAGATGCTGCAAAAATGGCGGGCGGGTGGTGGTGGTGTTGACGGCAATAACGCCGTCCGCCCCGGCCGCCGCTATCGCCTCGGCCGCCGCCGCCAAAGCATCATCATCCAAGTCGGCGGATAATTTTACCGCTATCGGTTTGCACTGTCCGTGCGCTACCGCCAAATTATCGCGCTTGTTAATAACGGCGTCCAGCAATCGGCGCAGGGTGTCTTTTTCTTGCAAGTCGCGCAATCCGGGCGTGTTCGGTGAAGATACATTGACGGTAAAAAAATCGCCGACATCATATAGCATCTGCAAGCATTGGGCATAATCATCGGCCGCCTGCCGAGGCGGGGTGTTGGCGTTTTTGCCGATATTAATGCCAATGATTGACGCCTGTCGCCGTTGTCTCAGATGACCAGCCGCTTTTTTTGCGCCGCAATTATTGAAGCCCATGCGATTGATGAGCGCCGATGCCGTGGGCAGGCGAAATATGCGCGGTTTGGCGGTGCCCGCTTGCGACTGCGGTGTAATTGCCCCGACTTCCAAAAAACCAAAACCCAGTGTCGTCAGCGCATCGGTGTATGCGCCGTCTTTGTCAAAACCGGCGGCTAAGCCAAGCGGGTTGGGAAAATTGAGCCCCATCACTTGACGCGGCATCACCGTGGGAGGCTGAGCATGAGAGCATAAGGCGCGCGCTTGCAAAGCGGTCAACGCCAACTGGTGAGCCGTCTCGGGCGGCAGGGCAAATAATAAATGACGAATGATGCTAGATGGTGCGGCGGGCATCTACAACCAATAAAATGGATTTAATTAACGATGCCAAGGGAATGGCAAAAAACACGCCGGCGACGCCCCATAAATTGCCGAAGAAAATAATGGCGGCAAAAATGGCAACCGGGTGTAATTTAACCACCTCCGAAAATAATAGCGGCACCAAAATCTGACCGTCAAATGCCTGGATGATGGTGTATGCCAACATCACCCACACAAATTCTGGCCCGGCGCCAAATTGTAAATAGGCCAAGGCCACCATCGGAATGGTTACCGCAATGGCTCCCACAAACGGCACAAACACCGACAAACCGATGAGGACGGACAGCGAAAAAGCGTAGTTCATGTCAAACAGCCCCAGCGTTCCCCAGGACAGCAAACCTAAAATGGCCGCTTCCAAACATTTGCCCCGCACATATGAGCCAAACTGCTCGTCCACACTCGCCCACAATTCTCCAAAAATAGGCGACGAAGGAAAATAGCGCGCCAATCTGGTCATCAGCCAGTCTTTGTCTTTTAGAAGAAAAAACACCAGCAAGGGCAACAGCACCAAGTACAAAAACAATGAAAATAAATTGACCGCAAAACCCAATGAATTGTCCAGCAAAAATCTGCCGGCGGTGGCCACAGCGGCACTCATATTACCGCCAAATTCGTCGGCGTCAAGGGCCATAAAATCGGGCAGGTAAAGATTGACGGAGGTAATGAATGATAACACCACATCGGCAATATTCGGCATCTCGCCGGCCGCCCCGCGTAATTGCAAAACAAACGCCGGCAATAAATAGAGACAAAAAGATACGGCCAGCACTGTCGTCAGCACCACCACCGATACTGCAACGGTGCGGCCTAAACCGTGCCGCTGCGCTTTTTGTACGATGCCTTCCAATAAATAGGCGATGAGCACGCCGCCAAATAACGGTGCAATTTCGCCGGCAAAAAACCACAAAAAAACACCGCCCACCGCGGCGACGGCGATGAGTTTATTAATATCCGGGTTGCTAAAAACGCCTGCTAACCAATCATTAAATTTGCGAATCATAAGAGTTTGTGGTCATTTTTTTCTAAGAATAAAAAAATTCTACCATGATTGCGGCGGTAGTCCGGCACCGATGACCAAATGCCGGGCGGGGTGATGATGCGGTCGGCGGCGGGCGATATGGCGGCATGGAAAGGATGATGAGCGGGCAAATAAACGCCTGTCGGATGATATGGCGGCCATAAAAATGGTTAACCGCCAATTTGGGCAAGGTGATAATGTTGGCAAAATAATCGCTTTTTGGGCGTATTTTTGATAGAATAAAAGTATGTCGGAGAAGAAAAAATATCTAAATTTCACCAATCATTTTCTTATCGCCACTGGCCATTCGGATAATTCCATTTTTGCCGGGGCGGTGATTTACATTTGTCGGCATGATGATGAGGGCGCTTTTGGCATTATCGTCAATAAACCCAGTAGCACGTCTGTTGATGAACTGCTGCAGTCGCTTAAAATTTCCGCCAGCGGCGGCCAGGCCGCCGTGCTGCATGGTGGCCCGGTCAAACAGGAGCAGGTTTTTATTTTGCACAGTCCGCCCAGTGAATATGATGCCACCATCAAAGTCGGTGATGATATTGGGGTTACCATGTCGCGCGATATTTTGTCTGCGATTGCCGAAAATCGCGCCCCGCAAAAAATGCTTTTTGCCTTTGGTTATGCGGGTTGGGAGGCGCATCAGCTGGAAAATGAAATCAGTGAAAACGCTTGGCTGACCGTGGCGGCGAGCCCTGATATTATTTTTGATTTGCCCTCGCACCAGCGTCTTGATGAGGCCGCGCGCCGCTTGGGTTTTGACTTTGCCAATTTCTCCAGAGACATTGGCAACGCCTGAAGATGTTATTGCTTGCTTTTGATGTCGGACGCAAAAAAACCGGTGTTGCCATAGGCAATACTGTGACTGGCGGGGCGCGCCCGCTGACCACAGTGCGCGGCGGACAAGAGCGTCAATTTGCCGCCATTGGTGCGCATATTTGCAGCTGGGCGCCGCAGCGGCTGATTGTTGGCCTGCCGCTCCATATGGACGGCAGCGAGCATGGCATGACCCGCCATTGCCGCACTTTTGCCCAGCGACTGGCCCAGCAGTTTGGTCTGCCGGTGGCGTTGGCTGATGAGCGTCTGACCACGGTTGCCGCCGCCAGCAGAGGCGGGGATGATGCCGCTGCAGCCGCCATTATTTTGCAAGGCTGGTTAGATGATAGCGCCGATAACGGCCACAGTTCTTTACCGCCGATGTCACATCGGCATTTTATACATTCCACTTCCTGAGGATAAATACAATGACCGCACAACCTGCATTAGACGCTTTTTGGATGCCATTTTCATCAAACAAAAATTTCAAGGCCAAACCGCGCCTGATTGCCGCCGCAAAAGACATGCACTGTTTTGACAGTGCTGGCCGCAAAATATTGGACGCTACTTCTGGCTTATGGTGTTGTAATGCCGGCCATTGCCGCACGCCTATTGTCGAGGCCATTCAAAAACAAGCGGCCACCTTGGATTTTGCCCCTACGTTTCATTTGGGGCATCCTCAGGTTTTCGAATTTTGTGAACGGGCAAAGGCTTATTCGCCTGATAATCTGAATGCTGTTTTTCTGACCAACTCTGGTTCCGAAGCCGGCGACACCGCGCTCAAAATTGCCTTGGCTTATCATAAAATTCGCGGCAAAGGCGGCAAACAACTGCTGATTGGGCGTGATCGCGCCTATCACGGTGTCGGCTTTGGCGGCATTTCGGTTGGCGGTATTACCAAAAACCGCATGTGGTTTGGGGCGCAGACGCTCAAGACCGATCATCTGCCGCATACGCATGATCCTAAAAGAAACGGTTTTGCCCGGGGCGAGCCAGAACATGGCGGTGAAGATTTTGCCGATGCCTTGCAAGGCATTATTAATTTGCATGATGCTTCCACCATTGCCGCCGTCATCGTGGAGCCAGTGGCCGGCTCTACGGGCGTGCTGCCGCCGCCCAAGGGATATTTACAAAAATTGCGCGCCATTTGTGATGCCCATGATATTTTGCTTATCTTTGACGAAGTCATCACCGCTTTTGGGCGGTTGGGCAAAAAAACAGCGGCGGAATATTTTGGCGTCACTCCTGATTTGCTGACTTTTGCCAAAGGCTCAACCAGCGGTTGCGCACCGTTGGGCGGCGTTTTTGTGCGTGATGACATTCGCCAAACTTTTGTCGACGCCGCCGAAGCGGGGCAAATTGACTTTTTCCATGGCTACACTTATTCGGGGCATCCTCTGGCCACTGCCGCCGGCATGGGCACTTTTGATGTGTATGAAGAAGAAGGATTAATGGAGCGCATTGACCATGAAGGTTTGGCGGATTATTTTGCCGATGCGATTCATTCCCTGCGCGACTGTCCCAATGTAAAAGACATTCGCAGCATTGGCTTTATGGGGGCGGTGGAATTGGGAGACACCTCAGACCGCACCGGAGCGGCCAATGCTTTTAATGTGTTTGAGCGCTGCTTTCACGAGAAAGACATTCTTATGCGCGTAGCGGGCAATGTGTTGGCATTTTCGCCGCCGCTGATTGCCCAAAAAAGCCACTTGGATGAAATATTCGGTAAGACGCGAGAGGCGCTGCGCGATTTTCAATAATTGCCGCCAGATTTTGCCATATGTTTAATCCGGGACGGGGGCACATTGTTCGTGAAATTGCGCTGGTTAGCAGCTGGTTTATTATCGGCTTGCTGGCGCTAACGCTGACCACCTATACCCCTTCTGATCCGAGCTGGTCGGTCAGCGTTAGCGGCGAAGACACCCAAAATTGGGGCGGCGTTGTTGGTGCGCATGCTGCTGATGTGCTTTTGTCATTGCTTGGCTATTCGGCGTATTTGTTGTGTCTCATTGCGGTTATTGCCATCCATGCGATCTTGCGTCGACCGACAAAAACTGCTGACGGCCGTTTGTCTTGGCACTGGTGTGTGCTGGGGGTGCTGCTGTTTATTTTGTCATCTGCGGCGTTGGAAAATCTGCGCTTTGATTATGCGGTGGTGGATAAAGAGCCCTATCTGCCTTCTGGTGCGGGCGGTTATATCGGCCATTTTGTGGCTCAGACAATGCAGAGTGTTTTGGGCAAAATCGGTGCGGCGATACTTCTCATTTGCATTTGGATGATTAGTTTGAGTCTGGCGGTGGCGTTGTCGTGGTTTGAATTTTTTGAGATGGTGGGCGAGGGTGTTGAACGGGCTTTATGCACTGTGGCGGGCGCCGTCAAAAACGCCGCCAACCGTTTGGCGCAACAGCACGCGGCGCGGCGGCAAGCGCGCTGGCAACGCGCGGCAAGCGCGGCAACGGCACAAGAACCGATCCCTTCCGTGTCCGCCCAAACGCGCCGCTCATCACCGGGGCGAAAATTGAGAACTGCCGATAGGCGTGAACCATCGGTAGCCAAATCTGCGCCGCTTTGGGAAAAAAACGAAAGCGGTAATTTGCCCTCCCTGCCGCCGCCCTCTCTGCTGGATACCTATGTGGAAGACGGCAATGTTGTCGCGGATGAAGTTTTGGCGCACAATGGCGCGCTGATTGAAAAAACTCTGGCCAGTTTTGGGGTGAAAGTGTCGGTATTGTCTTTTCATCCCGGTCCGGTGATCACCCGCTACGATATTCGCCCCGACACTGGGGTGAAAGGCGCGCAAATTGTGTCATTGGTACGTGATATTGCCCGTGCTTTATCGGTGTCGGGGGTGCGGGTGTTAGAGACCATCCCGGGCAAAGACTGCATGGGGCTGGAAATTCCTAACGCTAAGCGGGCGACGGTATATTTTGCCGAGTTGGTGGCTGATGATTCATACACTAAGGGGATGCACAATCTGCCGCTAACATTGGGCAAGGACGCCGCCGGCAAACCGCTTGTGTCCGACTTGACCAAGATGCCGCATTTATTAATCGCCGGGGCCACTGGTTCGGGTAAGTCAGTTTGTGTCAATGCGCTGCTGCTGAGTTTGCTGTTTGCGGCATCGCCAGAAAAATTGCGGTTGATTTTGATTGACCCTAAAATGTTGGAATTGGCGTCTTATCATGATATTCCACATTTATTGGCGCCGGTGGTGACGGATGTCAATTTGGCCCCGGCAGCGCTAAATTGGGCGGTGGAAGAGATGGAAAACCGCTATCGCAAAATGTCGACAAGTGGCGCCCGCAACATTGTTAGTTATAACGACAAAGTGGCGGCGGGGGAATTGAAGGAAGAAGACGGCACGCCGGCAAAGCCGCTACCATACATTGTCATTGTCATCGATGAATTGGCGGATTTGATGATGGTGATTGGCAAAAAAATAGAAATTACCATTAGCCGTTTGGCGCAAAAAGCGCGGGCGGCGGGGATTCATTTAATTTTAGCGACACAGCGCCCGTCGGTGGATGTCATTACTGGGTTAATTAAAGCCAATGTGCCATGTCGTATTGCTTTTCAAGTGGCGTCCAAAGTCGATTCGCGCACCATTATTGACCAGATGGGGGCGGATATGTTATTGGGAATGGGGGATATGCTCTATTTGCCGGCCGGGGCGCCGACGCCGATACGGGTGCATGGCGCTTTTGTCTCTGATGATGAAGTGCGGCGTGTCGCCGAGCATTTGCGCGCCAGTGGCAAATGTGATTATGCAGTGGACTTTGGCGGGATGGAAGGAGTGGATAAACTTGGTTTCATACTACCCGGCGGCAACGGCGGTGAAGAAGATGAAATGTACGACCAAGCGGTGGAAGCGGTGCTGAGCTCCAACCGTCCTTCCATCTCTTTGGTGCAGCGCAAACTGCGCATCGGCTATAACCGCGCGGCGCGGCTGATAGAAAACATGGAAAAAGTAGGGTTGGTGTCGGCGGCGGATGATACCGGGGTGCGGAAGATTTTGGCGCCACGGCGAGAAGAATGAAAATTCACCAAGGCCGGCATGATGCCGCGCAAAAATTTGCCGTAGCGTTAAACCGCGAGCGTCGGCGATGACACGCCAATTATTCGGTACCGATGGGGTGCGCGGGCGGGTGGGGGTGCCGCCTTTGACGCCGGATGTGCTGGTGCGCTTAGGGTTTGCTGCGGGGCGCGTGTTGACTGGTGGTGTGACGGTGCCGCAAGTGCTGATCGGCAAAGACACAAGACGCTCTGGCTATATGGTGGAATCGGCTTTGGAAGCCGGTTTTGCCGCAGCGGGCGTGGATGTGTTGCTGTCAGGACCATTACCGACGTCGGCGGTGTCATATTTAACGCAAACTTTGCGGTTGTCCGCGGGCGTGGTGATTAGCGCCTCACACAATCCGCATGATGATAATGGCGTGAAATTTTTTGGCGCTGACGGTCGCAAACTGCCTGATGCGGTGGAGAGCGAAATTGAAAAGAATATGATAGCGGCGGCGATTATGTTTGATGGTGAGCCGGGGCGGGCGCGGCGGCTTGATGATGCGGCGGGGCGATATGTGGAATTTTGCAAGCGCGCTTTTCCTTCGCAGAAGAGTTTGCGCGGGTTGCGGGTGCTGGTGGATTGCGCCCATGGCGCGGCATATCATGTTGCGCCGCCGGTGTTTCATGAATTGGGAGCGGAGGTGTATGCGGTCGGCGATGTTCCCGATGGCTTAAATATTAATGTGAATTGCGGCGTGATGGCGCCCTCGATGGCAGCGGCGGAAACGGTTAAATGCGGCGCCGATGTCGGCGTTATTTTGGATGGCGATGCCGACCGTGTTTTTTTAGCCGATGAGAAAGGCAAGATTCATAATGGTGATGCGCTTCTTTATCTCATTGCGCGCGTGGAAAAATTGCGCGGCCGTCCGCCGCCGGGCATTGTGGGAACAAGCATGTCTAATTTGGCCTTGGAAAAATCTCTGCTGGCGATGGGGGTGGATTTTGTCCGGACCGATGTGGGGGATCGCTATGTGCTGCAGATGCTGGACAAGCGCGGCTGGAACATTGGCGGCGAACCGTCCGGCCATATCATTTTGCGGCGCTTGCATTCCACTGGCGACGGCATTATTGCCGCTTTGCAGGTGTTGGCGGTGATGTGCGAGACGGGACAACCGCTGTCGGCGTTGCTGGCAGATTTTTGCCCATATCCGCAGTGCCTGAGCAATCTCAATGTCATCAACCGCCACCGTGTCTTGACGGATGCGGGCGTACAAAAAACATTGGCGGACTTGCAGGCGCATTTGCATGGTCACGGTCGCATTGTTGTGCGCCCCTCGGGAACAGAGGAATTAATTCGCGTGATGGTGGAAGCGGAGGATGAACGCACGGCGCAAAATACGGTGGAGACGATGGTGCAGGCGCTGTCGACGGCGAGTGGAGAATAGCGGGTGGCGGGCTGGAATCCATAATTTTTCGTGCTGGATTATGAAATCGCGCGATTTTTTTGTATGATTCGCCTTTTACCGTTGCCACCGGCAGCGTCAACAGGAAGAAAACATGACCGTAGATAACAAACCCTTGGTGGGTATTTTAATGGGCAGTGCCAATGATTGGCCAGTGATGCGATTGGCTGCCGAAGTGTTGCGCGATTTTGCCGTGCCTTATGAGGCGCGCGTGATTTCGGCGCACCGCACGCCCGATTTATTTTTTGAATACGCGGCGGGCTTGGAAGCGCGCGGGTTGCGGGTGATGATCGGCGGCGCCGGCGGTGCGGCGCATTTGCCCGGAGTATTGGCCGCAAAAACCACGGTGCCGGTGTTGGGCGTGCCGGTGGATGCCACACCATTGCGCGGGGTGGATTCGTTGTATGCCATTGTGCAGATGCCGCGCGGCATTCCCGTGGCCACTTTTGCCATTGGTGAGCCGGGAGCGGCAAATGCGGCGCTTTTTGCTGTTGCCATATTGGCGGGTGAAAACCCGGCACTGGCGCAAAAACTTAAAGACTTTCGCGTCCGTCAAGCCGACAAAATCCGCAATACCCCGCCCTTGGTGCTGGAACCATGAGCGGCGGTTTGTGGCAAAGCGAGTTGCACTCACTGCCGCTTTTGGGACGCGGCAAAGTGCGTGATTTATACGCCGTCGACGAATCGCGCCTGTTGATTGTGCAGAGCGACCGCATTTCGGCTTTTGATGTGATTATGAATGAGCCGGTGCCGGGCAAGGGCGCGGTGTTGACGGCGATGTCGCGCTTTTGGTTTGGCAAATTGCCAGGGGCGAATCACTTGCTTGCCGATGATCCGGAGTCGGTTGTGGCAGCCGCTGAGCGCGCACAAGTGGCGGGGCGGGCGATGGTGGTGCGGCGTTTGCGGCCGTTGCCGATCGAGGCGGTGTGCCGCGGCTATCTGATTGGTTCCGGGTGGAAAGATTATCAAAAAACGGGAGCGGTGTGCGGTATTACCCTGCCTGATGGTTTGCGTTTGGCTGAGCGGTTGCCGGAAGTGATTTTTACGCCGGCCACCAAAGCAGAGCAGGGCGAACATGACGAGAATATTTCTTTTGCACAAATGGCGGCAATTATTGGCGAAGAAACAGCAGAAAATGTGCGGGCGGCGACGCTGCGATTGTATGGCGAAGCGGCGGAACATGCCGCCCAGCGAGGAGTCATTATTGCCGACACAAAATTTGAGTTTGCCGTGGATGATGATGGTGAATTGGTTTTGATTGATGAAGCATTGACGCCTGATTCGTCGCGTTTTTGGCCGGCCGAATCGTGGCGTCCGGGAAGCAATCCAGCCAGTTATGACAAGCAGATTTTGCGCGATTGGTTAGAGACGCAAACCTGGGATAAGCGAGCGCCGCCGCCTGCTGTGCCGTCCGCAGTCATTGCCCAAACAACGGAAAAATACGAGGAAATTCGCGATAAATTATTGGCGGCATGATGATTGTGGCGATGGCGGAAGTTAAAATATTTTCCGCGGTTGCCGCAAAGCCGCGCGAATGTGCTATATTCAATATCTTGTAAAAATGAATTTTTGGAGCCTAACATGAAAACCCCGATTTATTTTGATTATTCCGCCACCACCCCGGTGGATCCGCGTGTTGCTGAGAAGATGATGCAATACCTCACGCCGGGTGGCATATTTGGCAATCCCGCCTCACGCTCACATTCTTTTGGTTGGACGGCAGAGGAGGCGGTGGAAAGCGCCCGCCAGCAAGTGGCTGACCTTATTGGAGCTGACTCACGCGAAATTATTTGGACTTCCGGGGCCACCGAATCGGACAATTTGGCCATCAAAGGGGCGATGGGATTCAACCGCAAAAAAGGCAAACACTTGATTACCGTTAAAACTGAGCATAAAGCGGTGTTGGATACTGCCCGCGAATTGGAGCGTTTGGGTTTTGAGGCGACTTATTTGGATCCGGAGCCAAATGGCTTGTTGGATATGGATAAATTCCGCGCGGCTATTCGTGATGATACCGTGCTTGTTTCGGTGATGTGGGTTAATAATGAAATTGGGGTCATTCAACCGGTGGCGGAAATTGGCGCGATTTGTCGTGAGCGGGGTTTGGTGTTTCACATTGATGCGGCACAAGCGCCGGGTAAAGTCAAAATGGATGTCAATGAAGTGCAGGCGGATTTGCTGTCATTGTGCGCCCACAAGGTATATGGACCCAAGGGGATTGGCGCGATGTATGTGCGCCGCAAACCGCGGGTTCGCATAGAGGCGCAAATGCACGGTGGCGGTCATGAGCGGGGGATGCGCTCAGGCACTTTGGCGACGCACCAGATTGTCGGCATGGGTGAAAGTTTTCGTTTGGCGGGCGAAGAGTTTGATGCTGAAAATGCGCGCATTCTTGCTTTGCGCGATAAATTATTGACAGGCATTCAAGACATGGAAGAGGTGTATGTGAACGGTGATTTGACCCATCGGGCGGCACAAAATTTGAATGTGTCCTTTAATTTTGTGGAGGGCGAATCGTTGGTTATGGCCATTAAGGATGTGGCGGTGTCAAGTGGTTCGGCATGCACGTCGGCGTCATTGGAGCCATCATATGTATTGCGTGCGCTGGGGCGCAATGATGAATTAGCGCATTCATCAATTCGTTTTTCCATTGGGCGCTTTACCACGGAAGAGGACATTGATTTTTTGATTCATTTGCTGCATGAAAAAATTGGGCGGCTGCGCGATTTATCGCCGTTGTGGGAAATGCACAAGGAAGGGATTGACCTGGATACGGTGGAGTGGTCGGCGCATTGATGTAGAAAAGGAGGGGGCATTAGCAACCTCGCAATCAAGTTTATTGAATGCTTTTACCTATGCTTAAAATGTTGCAGTGCATAGTGAATTGGATGCGGATGGATGAAATGTTTATTCTTCCTGTTCTATCGGCCACCATCCGCCAACAGGACGTTTGGGCGGGATAAAATTCTTCCCTTGCTTGATTTTATTATCTTGCTCAAGACGATGGCAAATTGACCACTGTAGATAATGGTTATCCGCTTCATGTAAAGCAATGCCATAGTGATTGGCAATTTCGGTATTTTGTATACCGGGAGATTCTTGAATTTTTTTAAGAAATGCTTGTTTAAGCAAATCAAGTCCTTCTTGTGCTAAGTTTGGCATATTTTTGACCTCCAATTTTGTGCTTGATGCCTTTTCATTATCACTCTATCATAAAGAATGTTAAATGCAAGCAATTTAATGGTTCTTCATTCATTATGGTTTCCCCCAATTTCATGCCCAAAATGCTTCAACACACAGCGAATCGGATTTGGTGCCGCTTGTCCCAGCCCGCAAATGGAAGCATCCGCCATAGCCTGTGATAACTCCTCCAATAAAACACCGTCCCATTGCCGCTCTTGCATCAAGAGCACCGCTTTGGCTGTCCCGACGCGGCAAGGTGTGCATTGGCCGCAAGATTCATCCTCAAAAAATCGCATCATGTTTAATGCCGCATCGCGCGCCCGGTCTTTTTCTGATAACACAATCACCGCCGCTGAACCGATAAAACAATCTTTGTCCGCCGCCTGAATGGTGTCAAAATCCAGTGGAATGTCTGCCATTGCCGCCGGCAAAATACCGCCCGAAGCACCGCCCGGTAAATAAGCATATAATTTTTCGCCGTCCGCCATGCCGCCGCAAAATTCATCTATCAATTCACGCAGCGTAATTCCTGCCGGTGCAACATGCACTCCCGGATTTTTTACCCGTCCCGACACCGAAAAAGAACGCAAGCCGCACCTGCCACGCCGTCCTTCGCCGCTAAACCATGCCGCACCACGCCGCAAGATCTCGGGCACCCAATGCAAAGTCTCCATATTATGCTCCAAAGTTGGGCGGCCAAAGATCCCCGTTTGTGCCACAAAAGGCGGCCGCAAACGCGGTTCGCCGCGCTTTCCCTCAATGGACTCAATCATCGCCGACTCTTCGCCGCAAATGTAGGCACCAGCGCCACGCCGCAAGTGTATGCGGGGCATGGCAAAATCAGAAGCCGGCAAGTTTGCCAATTCTGCCGCCAACATTTGCCGACAACCGTGATATTCATCGCGCAAATAAATGTAAATATCCGAGGCTTCTATCGCCCATGCCGCGATCAATGCACCTTCCAAAAATTGATGCGGTACGCGCTCCAAATAATGTCGGTCTTTGAAAGTCCCCGGCTCGCCTTCGTCAATGTTGACGGCCATGGCTTTATCGCCCACTTCGGCACGCACAATTCGCCATTTTCGTGCGGCAGGAAAACCGGCGCCGCCCAAACCCCGCAGATTTGCATCTTCCAAAATTTGCATGATGCTCTTAACATCCAATTTGCCGTCCAAGCAGCGGCGATATATTTCGTAGCCTCCCTGTTTTTGGTAATCGGCAAAATTTTGCGCAGACGGCGGCACCGGCGCAGTTTGCTTTTGGGTAATCGCCGATATGACGGCAGACGACGTAGCGTATTCAATGGCATTTTGTCCGGCCACTGCCACCGGTGCGGCGGCACAACGCCCTACGCACGGCGCCGCTTTGACGCGTGCATGACCGTCCAATGTTTTTTGCAATGCCTCCATGAGTTGCGCCGCTCCCGCCATTTCACATGACAATGAACGGCATACCCGCACCGTCAATAGCGGTGCGGTTTGATCATCGCCGCACACATCGAAATGGTGATAAAAAGTGGCGACTTCATATACGGCAGCCATAGGCAGATTCATCATTTCGGCCAGTGCCGCCAAATTATCAGCGCTTAGGTGGTTTTCGGCATCTTGCAAGCGGTGCAAATTTTCAATCAGATGTGCGGCAGTTAATGGCGCATCTTGGAGAATATCTGCTACGCGGCGGCGGGCTGTTGCAGAGGCAATTCGTCCTTTGGCTTTGGCTCGCGCTTTTTTTCGCTGAATGTGGATGGTTTTTTGTTCGCTCATTTTTTGCCGCCTATTATAGCGAATTTTTATGCTTACTGTTTGCATATGGCGCATCTTAGAAAAGCGGTTTTCATGGTTGCGGCGCTAACTTATGGCCGTCCGATAACTATGTTAGGGTATTAGGGGTTATCTTAAAAATAAAAATTTTCGCGGAATTGCAAAAGCGGCGGAGTACAATTTAACTTATTATGACAAATTTTATGATTCGCTCAGCTGCCGTTGCCGATGCCGCCGCTTGCGCCGCAATTTATGAATACTACATTGTGCACACCGCCTGCACTTTTCAAGAAATGCCGGTATCTTCTGATTATTTTGCCAAACGGATTGACCAGGCGGACGGTGATACTCCCTTTTTTGTTGCTGTGGACGGCAGCGACAAAGTGGCTGGCTACGCATATGCAGACCAATGGCGCGGGCGGTGTGGCTATCGCTATACCACAGAAGTTAGCGTTTATGTTGACAAAGATATGGTGGGAAAAGGCGTGGGCGGGCTGCTGCTGGACAAACTTGTGTGGGCGCTGGGGCAAAGCCGCATGCGCCTTGCTGTTGCCGTCATTGCCTTGCCCAATCCCGCCAGCATAAGGATCCATGAAAAATTTGGCTTTGTTCATAGTGGCGAATTGCGCGGTGCCGGATGGAAATTTGACGCCCCGCACAATGTCGGATTTTGGGCGTTGTCATTGCGGGATTGATGCCGATTATTGGCACGGACGTTGAAGCGGCGGCGGCAAAATTGCGCCGCGGTGAATTGGTCGCTTTTGCCACGGAAACGGTTTATGGCTTGGGTGCAGATGCCCAAAGCCCGCCGGCTATGGCAAAATTGTACGCCCTCAAAGGCCGGCCAGCGAATCATCCGGTCATTGTCCATTTGCCCGATTTTGCTCAGGCGACAAGGTGGGCGGCGGCAATTCCTCCAGCAGCGGAAAATTTGGCGGCGGCTTTTATGCCGGGTCCCTTAACTTTACTTTTGCCGGCGACGCCGCATGCGGTCTTGACCACTGGCGGTGGTGATACGGTGGCATTGCGCGTGCCATCACATCCGCTGGCGCAAAGATTATTAGCGGCTTTTGGTGGCGGCATTGCCGCACCGTCGGCGAATCGTTTTGGTCGTCTTAGTCCCACTGCGGCGGCGCATGTGGTCGCCGAGTTTGCCGCTGCGGATGATTTGTATGTGCTGGAAGGGGGGCAGTCTACGGTCGGTTTAGAATCGGCGATTGTGGCGTGCTTGCATGGTACGGTATCCATTTTGCGCCCCGGTGTTTTATCGGCAGAAAAAATCACCGAGGTGGCCGGGCAATCTTTATTATTGCCGCCATCCGACTTGCGCGCGCCTGGGCGTTTGCCGCGTCACTATGCACCGCACACGCCATTATTGTTGTCGGCACATTGTCTGCAGCTACCCGATAAAATGATTGCCGCCTTTTCGCGTCATTGTCCGCCGGGGGTTGCCGGCAATTTTTGGCGGTGCGCCCCCGCCAATGCTGCGGATTATGCCCATTGCTTGTATGCGACGGTGCGGGAGTTAGACGAGTTGCAAGCGGATTTTTTGTGGGTGGAATTGCCGCCATCATCTTGGCATGCAGTGCGGGATAGATTGAGCCGCATGGCGGCGGCGCGGGATGAGCAAATTTAGTTTTTGCCAGCGATTCCCGCGTGAAAAATCCGCTTTTTTAGGGCTTGCAACAGGGTGTCATGTTCAAAGTGTTCCCTTTATATAATGTCGCAATTTTTCTTTCTTCCCACTTTTTTAAGATGACGGTACCTATCCATCATTGATTCCGCTTCAAAACGCTCGGCATCGCTGAAATCCATAAAAAACCAAGGGACAAGGAAAAACCATCCTGCAATTCCCAACGCCACATTTTTACCCGTTTTATCGGATTCTGACATTAATTTTCTGGCTTTTCTATCCAAATCCCCCATTTCATCTTCGATATCCTCGCATGTCAAAGAAATATCTTCACTTTCTTTAACTTAGAATAGAGTTTGCTGTTCTACCGCCGCAACCAGTAAGAATGGTAGTAAAAATAACAATAAAAAGAAATTTTTTCATTGTTTTTCTCCTTTGATGTTAATGTTGTTTATCCAGCAAACAACAGTTTGATTGCAATGGCAATAAGGGCAGCACCGATAATGCCCATTGCCCA
>JBPCWX010000215.1:0-2267 GCA_051009095.1 Gammaproteobacteria bacterium
TGAAACACCTGTAGATGAGCGGGGGGTCGTTGTATGGCTTAAAGATGGACCCGTGAAATTAATGCACAGCCAAGATGATGGGTATTATGATTCTTCAGATTGGCTTACTGGTTTTTCGCTGGACACAATTTTTATCATGAGCAGAACTGCCTATGATGTCTCGCCGCCTGTTATAGCGGTGGAGGAGCCTGATAATGAACCAGTTATACAAGCCGAATCGGTTGAACAGAGTTTTGAGATAGCAGAAGAACAAACAACAATCACCCGCCCCGAACCAGATGTTGTGGAAGAAAGCACGACGATTGAATATGCGTCTGATGTAAAGACCTATAGCTTTGAAAGCCCTGAACCTGTTATCACCAGTTCTGTTGTTACGATAACATCCACCTCACAAACAATCACTCTTGATACCATACCAGAGGCAACAATTACCAGTAGCTCATCTTCGGTTTATTTGCCCCCGCAACCCCACCATGACGAATCAGAGGGAAGAGCGCAAAGGGAATCCGCCCCCGAATCTGAACCTGAATCTGACTTCATCTTTGTTGCTGATGCCGATATAATATAAACATCTTGCATTTGAACCAGCACCTGAACTCGTATTTGTTGATTTTGGCGTGTTAGCTTTCCAATTCTGTCAAAAATTTTTCAGCTTCCAGCGCGGCCATGCAGCCCATGCCGGCGGCGGTGACGGCTTGGCGATAAATATCATCGCTCACATCACCTGCGGCAAACACCCCCGCCACCGAAGTCGCGGTGCTGTCGGGTGCGGTTATCAAATAGCCGCCGCTTCGGGTTTTCAACTGCTCGGTAAATAATTCAGTGGCGGGCGCGTGGCCAATCGCAATAAAAACGCCATCGGCGGCAAGCTCTTGCGTCTTGCCATCTTTGGTGCTTTTAATGCGCGCCCCCGTAACGCTGAGCGGCGCATCATCGCCCAGCACTTCGTCAATTTCGCTGTCCCATAAAATGTTGATTTTTTCATGCGCCAACAGCCGCTTTTCCAAAATCTTTTCGCAGCGCAAGGCATCGCGCCGATGAATAAGTGTTACTTCGGAAGCAAAATTGGTGAGGTATAAGGCTTCCTCAACTGCCGTATTGCCGCCGCCCACCACCAGCACTTTTTTGCCGCGATAGAAAAATCCGTCACAAGTGGCACAGGCCGACACGCCAAAGCCTTGAAATTTTGTCTCCGATGGCAAGCCCAGCCATTTGGCCTGTGCGCCAGTGGCGATAATCACCGCATCGGCGGTGTAAATTGTGCCACTATCGCCCGTGCAACGAAAAGGCCGCACCGAAAAATCGGCTTGGGTGATAATATCCTCCACAATCTGTGTGCCGACATGGGCGGCTTGGGCTTCCATTTGTTGCATCAGCCATGGGCCTTGAATGGTGTCGGCAAAGCCGGGATAATTTTCAACATCGGTGGTAATGGTGAGCTGGCCACCCGCCTGCAACCCACGCACCAGCATTGGCGACAACATGGCGCGGGCGGCATAAATCGCCGCCGTATAACCCGCTGGCCCAGAGCCAATAATCAATATCTTGCTGTGTTTTCTATCTGCCATAATATCTATGTAATCACGATTCTGCTATTGTCCAGATGCGGCTTTCTGGCGCATGGCATTTTTGATGGCTTGCGCGATGGTGCTGGTGGCATTAAGCGGTGTTGAGTGCCAATGTTCCAACGTGCCAATAAAGGGGCGCACATAGCCGCCATTTTCTAGCGCGTTATGAAACCGCCTAAAACGCGCAGTGCCGCCCGCTAAATCAAACCGATAAATCGGCTTGCCTGTCAAACAAGCCTCGCCCAACATATTGGTGCTGTCGCTGGTTGCGATAATATAATCGGCCAGCCCCAACATGGCGGGATAGGCCGCATCGCCTGTCTTTTCAATAATATGCAGACGGGTGGGCGGAATTTTAGCACGCAAAATATCGGCACAATCAGGGTGTGAGCGGCGCGATAGGCTTATCAGAAAAAAATGCTTTGGCGTGGCCTCTGACAGTTGAGCCAGCTGGTCGGCCAAATCCAGCATTGTGGCATGGGAAAATTTATAAGCACGGCTCGCCCCACCAATCAACACACTCACCACTTTGCCTGCAAAATCTGTTGGCAGAAGCGTGGTGCGCAGGGCGCGGGCAGAATTTTGCAAAATATCAGGGGTCAAATTATGTGGGCTGGTCAAAGTGCTCAACACATTAGCACCGCTCAATTGGTCATGGGCGGGTGCCCAAACAAAATCAAAATGGCGCGGGTTGATATG
>JBPCWX010000216.1:0-4553 GCA_051009095.1 Gammaproteobacteria bacterium
TACAATCGGCGAATCCGTGAAACCAACAGTGTCTATACGCCGCAGATTATTGTGCAAGGCAGCGCGCAGTCAAGTGGCACCGCCAAAGGCCGCATTGAGAAGGCGATCAATAAATCTTGGCAGCCCCAGCCGTCAGCGCGTTTTCGTTTTTTTGATGAAGATGATGGTGCGCGGCGCGTGCGCGTGGAAGGCGCGATAGAGCCCGGCGCGCGGGTGTATTATGCAATTTATTGGCGTGAGCGTCAGACCGCCGTCAATGCTGGTGAAAACAAAAATAAGCATTTGACTAACATCAATGTGGTAACAAAGCTGGTGCAATTACCGCAAGGCGTGCGGGATATTATCCTGCCGGCTTTTGACCCGGCCGAACAACACTGTGCTTTGTGGCTGCAACGCGGCAGTGCGGGGCGGGTTCTCAGTGCGGCAAAATGCCCATCCTAATCATGGCCGCTGTGGTGGATTTCAATCTGTGCGGGCAGTCAAGTCGTGCGCAAATGTGGGCGAGATAGGGGGGCATGTAAATGCTTGACTTTGTAGCCTAAAAAAATTATAATTTCCCTTTTACTGGTAAATGAATAACTTTTAGAAAGGATAAATTGCTATGTCCGAACAATCCAATCAATCTGATAACCATCGCAAAACTGTCGGCGAGTGGCTGGGTCGCTCGTTCGTCTGGCGCATTCCTGTGTATCAACGTCATTATGCGTGGAATGCTGAGGACACGGCCGGCCCGATTCATTTGTTTTGGGAAACGGTGGAAGAGCAAACTGATGAACGGTTAAAAGGAAATTCTCCTGCCAATCATTATCTTGGTGCTGTCCTTGTTGAAAACAAAACGAGGCAGGACGCAACGGACGGGATTACTCGATACGATGTGGTTGACGGACAACAACGGCTGACCACAATCCAAGTCGCTTTGTTGGCACTCATCCAGGTGGCAGATGAAGCGGGGCTTAATATTAAGCCGGAGCTGGATAATGTCGTGTTTTCCAATAAAGCGGCTAATCAGACCCGGTTGGTTCCGACCAATTTTGACAATAAGCAATTTCAATCCGTGCTGTTTGATGTTTACGGCATAATGATGACTTTCGGCTCAGAAGTGCCTAAGGAAAACGCCATCAAATCAAAAATTGTCTCCTCTTTTCACTTCTTCCAGGAAAAATTTAGGCTTCTTGTCAACCAGTGGCCACACAAAGATGAAGACATTATCCGCGCGTTAATGGACTCTTTGCTCCATGGCTTTGATCTTGTGCGGATTGTTTTGCGCAAAACTGACGAAGCGCAACGAATTTTTGAATCTCTCAACAATTTTTCGCTGCCTCTGACCACTTTTGACCTTATTCGCAACAATCTGTTTTACCGTGCCACATTTGTCGATCCTGACAAAGATGTGGAATTGTTTGGCACCCGCCACTGGCAACAACTCGAGAAGCCTTATTGGGGTGAGAAAGCGGACAATAGAAAGGACGGAGCCTCGCACATTGAGGCGTATATTGCCCGCATGTTGGTCGCCGGAATGAAAAAAGACATTCGGTTCAATCGGAATGAAATCTTTAAAACCTACAAGGAATTTGGCAAAAAGTGTCCATCAATCGAAGAAGAACTCCAATCGCTTGTCGAGTATGTTAAAGTGTATCGGTTTCTCGATTCGAACACGGATTCTAATCCCGTGGGCGTGAATGTTGATTTCGGCATTTTTCGGCATAATGTCTGGAAAAACCGGGATTTTTATCCGGTGATTTTTTGCATCGTGAGTTCCGCCGCCAGTGTGGAGGAGAAGCAGAGGATGCTTAAACTTCTCGAAAGTTATGTGATTAGGCGGGGAGTTTGCGGATTGTCGCCTAGCCATTACAACAAATATGCTGCGCATATTTGCGGGGCATTGGGCGATGATCCTAACTATGAGGCATTACGCAAAGTTCTTGCAAGTGCCGCAAGAGACTCGACCGTGTTTCCTGATAACAAAAGGGTGGAAGAGGGTTGTATCAGCAAGAAATTCTACGGCTCGGCCTTTCAGTGGTATGTGTTCGGGAAAATTGAAGCTTCCTTACACAGTACGCGAGTGGAAAGGGTTATCGTTGAGGAAGGTTCCTTGACCATTGACCATATTCTTCCCCAAGGATGGGGTAATAACCCCACATGGACAAACATTGTGCTGGGGCCTAACCATAGGCAGGGGGATGCGTTGGCGGTCGATCCATATCTCGACACCATTGGCAACCTGACTCTTATGTCGGACGGGAATAATTCCGTCAAATCAAACCATCCTTTTGATGAAGTGAAAGGATTGCTTGCCGTTTCTGAACTGAAATTGAATCGCGAGTTGGCGGAAGAAGATGTTTGGAATGTTGAAAAAATCACGGCACGCAGCAAATATCTTGCGGGCAAAATTTGTGAAATTTGGCCGTACTTGGAATGTTGAAAAAATCATGGCGCGTAGCAAATATCTTGCGGGTAAAATTTGCGAAATTTGGCCGTACGATATTGATTGATTCGTGTTCAAAAAGGACATCGCCTCTTTCCCAACGCTTGCAGATTCCATTATGAAACGCGACAAAGCGTAAAAAAGCAAAAGATGTAAAAGCAAGCGGAAAAAGCACCATCATCTATCATCTCACCCCCCACAAGTGCGGAGGGTGAGAATTCAATGATGCAAAAAATATAAAATCTGTCATAAAATCGCCGCAAACAATGGATAATACGGATATGAATATATTGCGGACAATAAGCCATGGCAAACTGCTTGGTTAACGGCTCGCCGTTTGTTGTCGGCGGTGGCACCATCGCCGCTTTGCTGGATGAAATGCAGCTGCAAGGGCGCAAAATTGCCGTAGAAAAAAATGGCGTCATTGTGCCCAAAAGCTGCCACGGGGAAGAGCCATTGCAAGACGGTGATGTGATAGAAATTGTCACCGCAGTCGGTGGCGGCTAATTCCATGCCCGAAGATTTGTTGTCCATAGCGGGGCGTCAATATCGCTCGCGGCTGTTGGTGGGTACGGGTAAATATCGCGATTTTGCTGAGACCCGCGCGGCTATTGATGCCAGTGGCGCAGAAATCGTAACCGTTGCCGTGCGCCGCATCAATATCGGTCAAGATACCACCGCGCCATCATTGCTGGAGGTGCTGCCGCCCGATAAATTTGCCATTCTGCCGAATACTGCCGGCTGCTATGATGCGGCGGCGGCGGTGCGGACGCTCAAAATGGCGCGCGAATTGTTGGACGGCGCCTCATTGGTTAAACTGGAAGTGCTGGGCGATCCCGACACTTTGTTTCCTGAGGTCACGCAGACTTTGGCGGCGGCGCGCGAATTGGTCGCTGACGGCTTTTCGGTCATGGCTTACACCAGCGATGACCCCATTGTCGCCCGCGAATTGGAAAACATCGGCTGCGTTGCGGTCATGCCCTTGGCGTCTCTCATCGGTTCCGGCATGGGGATTGTCAATCCGCACAATTTACGCATCATTATTGACCAGGCGCAAGTGCCGATTATTGTCGACGCCGGGGTTGGCACGGCATCGGATGCCGCCATTGCCATGGAATTGGGTTGTGATGGGGTGTTGACTAACACGGCTATTGCCAAAGCCCGCGAGCCGGTCCGAATGGCGGCGGCGATGCGGTTGGCGGTTGCCGCCGGTCGCGAGGCGTATTGGGCGGGGCGCATGCCATTGTCCGGTTATGCCGCCACACCTTCTTCTCCGACCACAGATCTTAGCGGCGGCAATTAATCTCACACACACGCTATGACGGAGCAGGCGCCGCCACGGCGCAGCATTCGCAGCTACGTGTTGCGGCGCGGACATATGACGGCGGCACAAAGGCGCGGGGTGCAAAATTTATGGGAGCGATATGGCGTGGACTTGTCGCCGCTGCCGCATTGGTCAGCGGTTTTTGGGCGGCAGGCGCCGTTGCTGATGGAAATCGGCGGGGGTTATGGCGAAGCGCTGGCTGCCATGGCCGCTGCCCATCCTCAATATAATTATGTGTCGTTCGAAGTGTATTTGCCCGGTCTGGGCGCGATGCTCAATAAATTATCAGCGGCGCAGCTTATGAATGCCCGCGTGGTGCGCGCCGATGTTGCGGATTATTTGCCTTTGCTTTTTGCCGATGGCGAAGTGGCGGGAGTGCATATTTTCTTTCCCGATCCGTGGCCGAAAAAACGCCATCATAAACGGCGGTTGCTCAACGCAGATTTTATCGCCGCCTTGGCGCGGAAAATTTCCCCCGGTGGTTTTGTGCACCTCACCACAGATTGGCCGCCCTATGCGGTCGCCGCCCAAACGTGTTTATCTGCGAATGCCGATTTTGCCGCAGCGTCACCGTCGCGACAAGCGGCCATAGGTGCGATGAGGCCAGACACCCGCTTTGCCGAAAAAGCCCGGCAAGCCGGGCGGCAAGCGACCGATCTTGTTTTTTGCCGGCGATAACGCTTGATGCGGCAGTTTGAGCAATTAGAAAAAAATGATAAAGTAAACGTTGGCATTTGACCATTATGGGCGTAAAATGATTGTGATATGAAAAAAGTTACTGACCTACCGAAGCCGGAAGTGTCG
>JBPCWX010000217.1:0-6889 GCA_051009095.1 Gammaproteobacteria bacterium
GCGGGCACCGGGGTGGCGACTTTTTTTGGTTTTGGCGGCTGGCGCGATGTTTATCCTATGCCTGATGAAGAAGTGCGACGGTGGGAAGAGGTGAATCTGGCCAGCGAACTTGCTTGTGCCGATACCAATGCGCTGCTGGTCAATGATGCCACTGCCGCTTGCATTGCCGAGTGCGAGTTGGGCGGCAAAACAGCGGAGGATAGTTTGCTGTATGTCTATATCGGGGCCTTTGTCGGCGGTGGGGTGGTGTTGAATCGGCAAGTGTTTTTTGGCAGCAATGGCAATGCCGGCGCGCTGGCGTCCATGCCAGTTGGTCGCGGACAGCTTATTAATCATGCGTCTTTGCATCTGTTGCGCAGCGCCCTGACGGCGGCCAAGTGCTCGCTCAAAGACGGTTCGGCAACCACGCAAAAAATTATGATGCGCTGGCGGCGCGATGCGGCCAAGGCGCTGGCATCCGCTATTGCGGCGGCAGTGGCGGTGCTGGATCTGGGGCACGTGGTTATTGACGGCGAACTGCCGCATACCGAATTGGACGCGCTGGCAAATGCGGTGCAGCAGGCGCTAACGCCCAAGCAGTTGCAGGGACTGATCTGCCCTGAGGTGCGGACCGGTGCAATGGGCTTGGCGGCAAGCTGTCTGGGGGCGGCGTGGCTGCCGCTGTATGTGAAATATTCACCCGCCCAAGCGCTGCTGCTCAAGCAGTTACCGCTTGTCGCGGTGCCGGCGCAATAAGGTAGCGAGGCAATGACGGTGCGCGTTATTCCAGTTTCTCCATTTACGATTACCGTATTTGGCGCCAGCGGCGATTTGGCACGGCGCAAATTGTTTCCGGCATTATGGCAGCGCTTGCGAGCGGGGCAGATGCCCGCCGCATCGCGCATTATTGGAGTGGCGCGGCAACAGATGACGGATGATGAATTTCGCACCATGGCAAGGGAGGCGATTGAGGCGGCAGGGTTGGTTGGAACGGGAGCGAAGGCACGCCAGCAACTGGCGGCATTTGTGGCTGAGATGCGCTATTTTCGCTTGGATGCCACTGATGCCGCAGGGTGGAAAGAATATATGACAGCCTTGGCGGAACTACCGCAGCCGCGGCTTTTTTATTTTGCCGTGGCGCCATCGCTGGCGGCGGATTTATGCAAGCGGCTGGGTGAGTGCAAGGCGTTGGAAAATGGGGGGCGGCTGGTGTTGGAAAAACCATTTGGGCGTGATTTTGCCAGCGCCCAAGAATTGAATGAGACCATCCGAAGCATTGCCCGCGAACGCGATGTGTATCGCATTGACCATTATTTAGGCAAAGAAACGGTGCAGAATCTGATGGCACTGCGCTTTGCCAATGCGCTATTGGAACCGATGTGGAATTCTCAGGCGATCGACCACGTGCAAATTACTGTGGCGGAAGATATTGGCGTGCGCGGGCGCGGCGGTTATTATGACAAGTCGGGGGCAGCCCGCGATATGCTGCAAAATCACTTGCTGCAGCTGCTTTGTTTGACGGCGATGGAGCCGCCTGCGCATTATCGCGCCGACAATGTGCGCGATGAAAAATTAAAGGTGCTTGAATCGTTGCGCCCCATGTCCAAGGAAGCCCTGGCGGGCGCGGTGGTGGGCGGGCAATATACTGCGGCAAATGGGGCGGCGTCATATGCGCAGGATGTGGAGACAGAGCAGTCGGACACTTGTACATATGTGGCGGTAAAGTGCCATATTGACAACTGGCGCTGGGCCAAGACGCCGTTTTATTTGCGCACCGGCAAGCGGCTGCGGACGCGCATGAGTGAGATTGCGGTAACCTTTCGCGAGGCGCCGCATTCTATTTTTCCGTCAGTGGAGGCAACACCCAATAACGTGCTGGTGATCCGCCTGCAACCGAGTGAGGGCATTATGATGCAGATGAATATTAAAGACCCCGGCCCGGGCGGGTTTCGGTTAAAGACGGTGCCGCTGGACATGAGTTTTGCTTCATCACTGGGCATTGCGCTACCTGACGCATATGAACGGCTGCTGATGGATGTGGTGCGCGGCGACCAAACGCTGTTTATGCGCTCCGATGAACTGGAAGCGGCATGGCAATGGATAGACCCGATTATTGCGTATTTGGAAAGCCGCCGCGCGGAGCCGTATATGTGCGGCAGTTCGGGGCCGGATGAAGCATTGCGGCTGATGCACGCTGACGGACGCAGATGGCGGGAGATTGTGTGATGGCCGAATTACAATTTTGCCTGCGCGTGTTTGCCAGCCGCCCAACGCAAATGGCGGAAGCCGCAAACCATCTTGTCAAAGAGATTGCTCATTGGGCGGCAAAGATAGCCGCGCCGCAAGTAGCCTTGGCCGGCGGCACCACCCCCACGGCCATGTATCCTTTGCTGGCGGCGCGCCAATGGCATGGCGTTCAATTTATGCCGACAGATGAGCGGTGTGTGCCGGAGGGTCACCCGCGCAGTAATATCGGCATGTTGCGGCGCACCTTGGGGGCGGACAAAAATATTGTGCCGCTGGTGGAGGGAGAGGAAATCAAGACAACGGGGATGAATGGCTCTGAACTCTTGGCGCCCCATGCGGTATTGTTAGGAGCGGGAACGGACGGACATGTTGCCTCTTTGTTTGCCGATTTGCCCATGGACAACAAAACACGCAAGGTGCAGCGAGTGCGCCCGGCGGGACAACCGGAGGAACGGCTGACCCTGCCAATGGCGACACTGGCGGCAGCGCCGTTTTTGCTGCTGCTGATTTGCGGCGATGATAAATTCCGTTTGTTAGGTGAATCGGCGGACGGCAATTTACCGCTGACACGCTTGTTGGCGATGCGGCAAAATTTGGCGCAAGACACCTGGATATATTACGCACAATGAATGGACGGCGCTAAGGCATGACTCATCCGACTGTAAAAAAAGTTTTAGCCCGCATTATTGCGCGCAGTGCCACAACACGGCACGCTTATTTGGCTAAGATTAACCGGGCGCGCGAAGAGACACCCCCGTTGTCATGCGGCAATCTGGCGCATTCTTGTGCCGCTTGTGCGCCGGGCGAGAAGCAGATTATTTTGGCGGGCAGCACGCCCAACATTGGCATTGTGACGGCCTATAATGATATGCTGTCGGCACACCAGCCGTTTGAGCAATTCCCACGCCAGATTAAAGCCGCCGCCGCAAAAAACCGCGCTACGGCACAAGTGGCGGGCGGTGTGCCGGCCATGTGCGATGGCGTAACGCAAGGGCAAACGGGCATGGAGTTGTCTTTGTTTTCGCGCGATGTCATTGCTATGGCGGCGACGGTGGCGCTGTCCCACAATACTTTTTCAGCGGCGATGTTTCTTGGGGTGTGCGATAAAATTGTGCCCGGGTTAATCATTGCCGCCGCATCATTTGGTCATCTGCCGGTGATTTTTGCGCCCGCCGGACCCATGCCGTCTGGGCTCAGCAACAAAGAAAAAGCGCGGGTGCGCGAGCTATTTGCGACCGGCAAGGTTGGGCGTGAGGAGTTGCTGGCGGCAGAAACGGCGTCCTATCATTCGCCCGGCACGTGCACCTTTTACGGCACCGCGAACACTAACCAAATGATGCTGGAAATTATGGGCTTACAGGTGCCCGGCACGTCTTTTGTCAATCCCAACACACCGCTGCGAGACGCGCTCACCGAGGCGGCGGTGGAAGCGCTTTGCCGCAATGTGGCGGAGTCGCGTGATGCCGCCCAAGTGCTGAGCGAAGCGGCATTTGTCAATGCCATGGTGGGAGTGCTGGCGAGCGGCGGCTCCACTAACCACACGCTGCATTTGCCGGCAATGGCGCGAGCTTGCGGGGTGCTGCTGAAATGGGAAGATTTTGCCGATTTGTCGGATTGTGTGCCGCTGCTGTGTCGGCTGTATCCCAATGGCAGCGCCGATGTAAATCATTTTCATGCCGCCGGCGGCATGGCGTTTTTTGTGCGTGAACTGGTGGACGCCGGCTTATTGCTGGAAGAGGTGCAAACCATAGCGGGGGCAGGATTGCGGGCGTATACGCAAGAGGCGGTGCTGGCGGAGAACGGCGCAGCGATATGGCGCGATGGTGCGGTGAAATCGCTGGATGAAAATGTGGTGCGCGGTGTGGCGGTGCCGTTTTCCGCCGCGGGCGGGCTCAGTGTGCTGGGCGGCAATCTTGGGCGGGCGGTGATTAAGGTGTCGGCAGTGCCTGAGCACATTAAAAAAATCCAGGCGCCAGCGCGGGTGTTTAATTCACAGCGCGAGATGATGGACGCTTTTGCGGCGGGGACCATGCGGCAAGATATGGTGTGCGTGATTCGCTATCAGGGAGCGCGTGCCAACGGTATGCCTGAACTGCATAAATTGACGCCGCTATTGTCCACCTTGCAAGATGACGGGTTTGCGGTGGCACTGGTGACGGACGGGCGCATGTCAGGCGCCAGCGGCAAAGTGCCGGCGGCGATTCATTTGTCGCCCGAAGCGGCGGCGGGCGGTATGTTAGCGCGCGTGCAAGACGGCGACATCATTTGTCTGGACCTGAAAAACAACACGCTGAATGTGCTTGCCGATGATGACGCATGGATGCGGCGGACGCCGGCGGCGGTGGATTTGCGCGACAACCGCAGCGGTTGCGGGCGCGAATTGTTTGGCTGGATGCGGCATTTGGCGGGCGGCGCTGACACCACGGACAACGCGCTGTTTTATGAAGAAAGCGGGATTGATGATGCAAAATGAGATATTGCGGCATTGCCGCCGTTTTCCGATTGTTCCAGTATTAACATTTGCCGACACCGGGCGGGCAGTAGAAATGTGCGGGGCATTGCTTGAAGGAGGGGCCGCGGTGTTGGAAATCACCTTTCGCACAGAGGCGGCGGCGGCGGCACTGGCGGCGGTTGCTGCCGCCTATCCGCAAGCAGTGGTGGCGGCGGGCAGCGTGCGCACGGCGGAACAATTACGGCAGGCGCGCGATGCCGGAGCGGTTTTTGCCGTGAGTCCGGGCGCCACTCCCACACTGTTGGAAGCGGATATTTTGCCGCTGTTGCCGGCGGCGGCGACAGTGTCTGAAATTATGCGGCTGGGTGAACGAGGTTGTCGGTTTATTAAATTCTTTCCCGCGGTGGCAATGGGGGGTGCGGCGGCATTGACGGCTTTTTATGGACCATTAGCGGAGGTGGTGTTTTGTCCAACCGGGGGGATTAATCTGCATAATGCCGACGAGTTTCTGGCACTGCCAAATGTGGCGTGTGTGGGCGGTTCGTGGCTGGTGCATGACGGGGACGATGCCAAGGCAGTTTATGAAAAAACCCGAGCGGCGGGTAAACTGGCGGTGAGCAAGGAAGAAAAGGCATTATGAAAAAAGCGGTAAGCGAAAAATTGGCGGCGTTGCAAGCGTTGCCGCAACAGCGGATGAGCGATTTATTTGCCAATGACGAGCGCCGTTTTGAGGACTTTTCGGCGTGTTTAGATGACCTACTACTGGACTTTTCCAAAACCGCCATATCCCGCACGGCACTGTCACTGCTAATAGATATAGCGCAAGCGGCAGAAGTGGAAGCGCGGTGCGAGGCAATGTTTGCCGGCGAAAAAATCAACCGCAGCGAGGATCGCGCGGTGCTGCACACCGCTTTGCGCGCTGAATATGCCGACAGTATGACGGCGGCAGAAATAATGGAGATAGTCGCTGCTGAGCGAAAGCGGATGTTGGCATTTGCCGAGGGCTGCCGTTGCGGTGATATTGCGGCGGCGGACGGCAAACCCTATACCGATGTAGTGAATATCGGCATTGGCGGTTCGGACTTGGGGCCGGCGATGGCAGCAGCGGCACTGGCGCCGTTTGCCGATGATGGGCTGCGTCTGCATTTTGTTTCTAATATGGACGGGGCGCATTTGGGCGATACGCTGGCGAAATTATCGCCGGCGCGGACTCTGATTATTGTTTCGTCGAAGACTTTCACCACCATTGAGACGATGACTAACGCTGCCGCCGCACGCGAATGGCTGCGGCATACATCGGCGGCGGCGGCGCAAAGGCAACTGGTCGCGGTTACGGCGGCGACAGCGGCGGCGCGGGCATTTGGCGCGGGTGAAGTGTTTGGCTATAACGATTGGGTGGGCGGGCGTTATTCGCTTTGGGGAGCGGTGGGGCTGCCGCTGGCCTTGGCGATTGGGGCGTCTCACTTTGGTGCAATGTTGGCGGGGGCGCGGGACCTGGACAAACACTTTCGCACTGCGCCGATAAATAAAAATCTGCCGCTGCTGCTGGCCTTGGCGGGGGTGTGGCATCGGAATGTTTGCGGCTATCCGACACGGGCGATTTTGCCATATGACCAACGCCTGCATTTATTGCCGGCCTATTTGCAGCAGCTGGAGATGGAAAGCAACGGCAAGCGTGTTTTGCTGAGCAATGAGATTGCGGCGGCGGCGACGGTGCCGGTGGTTTGGGGCTCTGTGGGCACCAATGCGCAACATGCCTATTTTCAGATGCTGCACCAAGGCACCGACATTGTGCCGTGTGAGTTTATTATCGCCGCCCGCCCGATCGCCGCCGATGCTGAGCAGCATAAAATTTTGCTGGCAAATTGTCTGGCGCAATCGGCGGCGCTGATGCGCGGAGACCTGAGCGCGGACGGAGCACATCGGCATTTTGTCGGGGAGCGGCCATCGGTGACGATTTTTTATCGCGAATTATCGCCGTATACTTTGGGGCGGTTAATTGCGCTATATGAACATCGGGTATTTTGCGAAGGCGTGATTTGGGGCATCAATTCTTTTGACCAATGGGGCGTGGAATTGGGTAAGGCAATGGCAAAAACCTTGCGTCCGCTGGTGGACAAAAACGCCGACCGCAGCGGGCAGGATACTTCCACTCAGGGGCTGCTGGCGCATTATGATAAATTGGCGGGGTGAATATTCATTGATTTGTTC
>JBPCWX010000218.1:0-4554 GCA_051009095.1 Gammaproteobacteria bacterium
TAAATATAAAACCGGTTTGGACAATATCTTTTTCTCGCACAATAAAAAAGTAATCAGCAATCGCCCCAACCGCCCATTGCCGTCCAAAAAGGGATGAATGGTCTCGAATTGCGCATGCAGCAGCCCAATTTTCAGCAGTGGCGGCAGCGGCGAATCGCCATGGGCAAATTTTTCCAAAGCCGCCAGATATTGAGCAATTTCTTGGGCTGGCGGCGGGACAAAAGTTGCGTCTTGGAGCGCGCAACCAGCAGGGCCAATCCAATTTTGCGTCTTGCGCAATTCGCCCGGCGTTAAATTCCCACCCCGCGTGTTTTGCATCAGTTTGGCGTGAATCTCTCTAATAAGACGCGTTGATAGCGGCAGTGTTTGCAAACGCGCCAAGCCATAATCCATGGCGGCAATATAATTTAGCACGTCGCCCGAATCGGGTGGGCGCTTTGGGTCTTGGATTTTTGCCTCCGCCGACAGCACATCTTGCAGCGAACTTTGCGTCCCTTCAATTTGACTGGAAAGCACCGCCTCTTTGCGAACATACATGGCCACAAACATATCAACGCTTGGAAGAGTGTGAATAACACCGTCCAATCGCCCCAAAGCCACATCTGCGGCAGACAACAGTAATTGTAAGTTGTCCGTCTCAATGGGCGGTTCGGGCGGCAGCGGTTTCGGGCTAAAAGATCTATAACCGCCCGGCTGCGAAATATACACCCCCGCCCGATTTATATTTTTTTTCATAACAGACTTTATTATAAAAGAATTTATCGCTCTATACTAAAGAAAAAGTATAGTATGGAAAGATTTTGCGCCCATGCTAAAGGAAAAGTATAGTATGGAAAAGGTTTGCGACCATACTAAAGAAAAAGTATAGTATGGAAAAGGTTTGCGCCCATGCTAAAGAAAAAGTATAGTATGGAAAAGGTTTGCGCCTATACTAAAGGGAAACTATAATATGGAAAAGATTTGCGACCATACTAAAGGGAAACTATAATATGGAAAAGGTTATCCGACACAAACTGCTTTCGCTATCCTCCCAAAAACAACCGCTCTACATCGGGATTTTTCAATAAAGCATCACCCGTATCTGCCAATGCTAACTTGCCAGCCGTTAGCACATAGCCAAGATCCGCAAAAGCCAAACCCTTTTTAGCGTTTTGCTCCACCATGACAATCGTTTTGCCCTCATTTTTATTGAGATCCGCCAAAATCTCAAAAACCATGTCTATATATCGCGGCTCTAAACCAATAGACGGCTCATCCACCAGCAAAATTGATGGGCTGGTTATCAAGGCCCGCGATATTTCTAACAATCGCCGCTCGCCGCCCGACAGGGCCCCAGCCCGCTCCCGCCGGCGGTTTTGTAATCGCTCATATTTGGCAAACACCCGCTCCGCCGCATCCGCCGCCTCATCTTTGGGCAAGATATAACCGCCCATCAATAAATTTTCTTCCACCGTCATATCGGGAAAGACCGAGTTGTCTTGCAAAATGTAGGCTATGCCAGCCTTGGATAATTTGTCATTCGCCGACAAATGACTAATGTCTTTGCCGCCCAAAAATATGCTGCCGCCCAAATGTGCCGCCAAACCAAAAATGGCATGAAGGACGGTGGATTTACCCGCCCCGTTTGGGCCAATCAAACACAGGGATTGACCCCGCCCCACATATAAATCAATATTATGCAAAATCTCAATTTTGCCGTAGCCCGCAGATAGCCCGCGCAAATGCAAATAATCATCATTCCCCGCCAGCGACAATAATGTCGCCTCGTCGGGCGCCCCGCGCGATAATTTTTCGGCCTCTGCGCTAACCGCCTCAACAGAAATGTCAGCGCCTAACTCGCCGCCGCCGTAACCGCTAACTTTGGTCATTGTTCACCCAAGTAAGCATCAATCACCCGCCGATCTTTTTGGATGTCGGCCGGCACTCCTTCCGCCAACATTCGTCCATGCGCCAAACAATAAATGCGGGCGGCTAAATTCATAATCACGCGCATATTATGCTCTATGACCGCCAAAGTCACACCCAATTCTTCATTGACCGCCCGCAATCGCGATAACACACCATTAATTAAAGTCGGATTAATTCCCGCAGTCGGCTCATCCAACAGCAGCAATTTGGGGCGCGCCACCAAAGCCATTGCCAGCTCCAGCAGTTTTTGCTGCCCAAATGACAGCTCACCCGCCTGCCAGTCGCGCTTGCCCGCCAAACCCACAAAAGATAATAACTCCATTGCTTTGTCATCAACCTGTGGCGATGGCGATGACAACCAACCGCCCACCCGCGGTGATGAAACCCGCATATTGTCCAAGCACGTCATGCCGCGATAAACGCGCGTTTGCTGAAAGGTTCGCACCAAACCGGCACGGGCAATTTCTGCCGAGGATAGCCGTGTAATATCGCGCCCGCTAAAATGCACCTCACCCGCATCGACGGGATGCGTACCGCAAATTAAGTTAAAAAGCGTGCTTTTGCCGGAGCCATTGGGCCCGATAATCCCCACAATTTCACCCGCCTTCACGTGCACACTCACATCACTATTGGCGACAATGCCGCCGTAGTTTTTGCTCACCGATTCCACTCGCAGCAAAGTCCTCATGTCGTTTTTCTCCGCTCTGCTTGCCACTGCCGCCACCAACCCACCACACCGTCAGGAAAAAATACCACCGCCACAACAATCAAAAAACCCAGCATCACATATTGCCAGCCAAGAAAATGCGTCCAGAAAAATTCCTTAAAAAACTGAAATATCAGCGCGCCAATAATGGGTCCCCATAAAGTGCCCTTGCCGCCCAATACCGCCATTAAGACCATCCAAACGCCATATGTAGCACCCGCAAAAGCCACATCAGTCGGGTCAATAAAGCCGATAATGTGTGCCGCTAATGCTCCGGCCACACCTAAAAATAATGCCGACACCGTCCACGATGCGGTTTTGCAAGCAACTACCGGCAATCCCATGGCCTCCGCCTTGTCCTCATCATCGCGAATGGCGTTGAGCACCATACCAAAACGACTGCGATGAATGTGACGCATGGCGACAAAACACCCAACAGCCGTCAACGCACATAAGAAATACAGTACATAATCGCGCCCCAGCAACCCACCCGCTTCATCGGGCCACACCGGCACCGACATGCCGCTGCCAGCGCCAATAATCTCTATGCTGGAAGCAATTTCGCCCACTGCGATGCCTAATCCCAAAGTGCAGATGGCAAAATATTGTCCCCGCATAGCCAGCAGAAACCGCCCCAGCAGCAATGCCACCAGTGCGGGAATTACCGCCGCTGCAATTATCCCGGCGACAAAACCCACAAAATATTGCGGCACATTATGAGTAAATGTTTTTTCGCCGCCAGCCTCTGTCCATTCACTTAGATTAAAAGAAAGTGCAATCTGAACAACGGTAGCAATATACATACCCAACCCAAAAAACACAATGTTGCCAAAAGAGTTATAACCCATCTGCCCGCCCTGTAAATCCCAGGTAAGCGCGAAAAGAATAAACACCCATAAAAATGCAAGCTGCGTTTTGAACTCGGGGAAAATAAACGGCGCAATAACAGCCGCTAAAATCAGCGTGATAAGTTCGGTGCGGGAACGGTTGATCATGATGTTTGGGCTAGCGTACAGTAAAGCCCACCTGGTCCAAAGCGATGTGGACTTTGGGCGTCACCCGCAAAAATGATGCACTGCTAAACGGCATTGGTGGATTAATATTCATCTCCTCGAACCTAAAATAACAAAGATATTTATATTTTACGCGATATTATAATTTTTTGTGCCAAAAAACTTATGCCGCATTATTTTGATGCAATAGAAAAAACTGCAAAATTATCGCTGATTTACGCAACCGCCTCCATTGACAAAAAATGTAGCGAAATGTTGCGGCATAACTTTTATATAACATAATGATAGTAAAATCTTATTTATGGTCTATCTTCGCTCTTTCATCTTTGCCTTACTCATTGGCGGGGGCGGTTTTTTATTAATCCAAAAAATCACTGAAGACAAAAAGCAGCCTCCGCCAACTAAAAGCGCTGAGCCGGTCTCTTTGGTGCGTGCTCACACGGTGGATATTAAACCCCGCAAACCACTGCTGTTTTTAATCGGTGACGTGGAAGCGCGCGACTATGCGGCACTCACCGCACCGGTGGAAGCCCCCGTGCTGGGCTTGACCGCACGCGAAGGAGAACGTTTCGCCAAAGGACGGCGATTGGTTACTTTTGACCTGCGCGAACAAGAATTATCAGTGCGCACGCAAGAAACCGCCATCGCTGGACTGCGCTTGCAAATTACCGCTTTGCGCCGCAACCGCGCGGCCGACCAAAACCGCCTCAGTGAAATGAAAAAACTGCTTGCTCTGGCCGAGAGCGATTATGCGCGCAACGCCGATTTGTTTGCTAAAAGTGTGGTGACCCGCGCGCGCATGGAAACCGCCGAACAAGCACTGGGACAACGGCGGCTGGACTTTGTCGCACTGGAAAATCAAGTCGCCAATTATGCCAACGAAATCAGCCGTTTGGAACAGCAGTTAGCCGCCGCCCGCGTGCAACT
>JBPCWX010000219.1:0-11524 GCA_051009095.1 Gammaproteobacteria bacterium
AAAGAACAATTTCAACGCAATAAGCCGCATTTGAATGTAGGCACGGTAGGGCATGTTGACCATGGCAAAACCACGCTGACGGCGGCAATGACAACGATTCTGTCAAAAGAATTCGGCGGCGAAGCACGCAATTATGCGCAGATTGATAATGCCCCCGAAGAAAAAGCCCGCGGGATTACCATTAACACCTCGCATGTGGAATATGAGACGGCGAATCGCCATTATGCCCATGTGGACTGCCCCGGTCATGCCGATTATGTAAAAAACATGATTACTGGCGCCGCCCAAATGGATGCGGCAATTTTAGTGGTGTCGGCGGCGGATGGTCCGATGCCGCAGACGCGGGAGCATATCTTGCTGGCGCGTCAGGTGGGAGTGCCCAAGATGGTGGTGTATCTGAACAAGGCGGATATGGTGGATGATGCGGAGTTGATGGAATTGGTGGAGATGGAAGTGCGGGAATTACTGACCAAGTATGAGTTTCCGGGGGATGATACGCCGGTGATTATAGGCTCAGCATTGAAAGCCTTGGAGGGAGATGACAGTGAGATGGGAATGGCGTCAGTCAGGAGGTTGGCCGAGGCGTTGGATACCTATGTAGAGGAGCCTGAGCGGGCGATAGATGGAGCGTTTTTGATGCCGGTGGAGGATGTGTTTAGCATTTCGGGTCGTGGCACGGTGGTGACCGGTCGGATAGAGCGGGGTCGGGTAAAGGTGGGGGAAGAGATAGAGATTGTGGGGGTTCGTGATACGGTGAAGACGACGTGCACGGGGGTGGAGATGTTTCGCAAGTTGCTGGATGATGGTCAGGCGGGCGATAATGTGGGCTTGCTGTTGCGAGGTACCAAGCGAGAGGATGTGGAGCGTGGTCAGGTGATGGCGAAGCCGGGGAGCATCAAGCCGCACAAGAAGTTTTCGGCGGAGGTGTATGTGTTGAGCAAAGATGAGGGAGGAAGGCACACGCCATTTTTCAAGGGTTATCGTCCGCAGTTTTATTTTCGGACGACAGATGTGACGGGCTTGGTGGAGTTGCCGTCAGGAGTGGAGATGGTGATGCCGGGGGATAATGTGAGGATGGAAGTGGAATTGATAACGCCGATAGCGATGGAGGATGGTTTGCGTTTTGCGATTCGTGAAGGTGGTCGGACGGTGGGCGCCGGTGTGGTGACCAAAATTTTGGAATAAGGGCAAAAGAATCGAGAAGATCATGGCAGCAGAGAAAATTCCTCAGCAGGTTCCTAAGTTCCGCATTCGTTTGAGCGGGTTCGATCATGTTTTGATCGACCAATCAACACAAAGCATCGTCAACACGGTGCGGCGGACGGGTGCCAAAGTATGCGGCCCCGTGCCTTTGCCGGTGCGCCGTCGCCGCTATGATTTATTGCGCTCGCCGCATAAATATAAAAGTTCGCGTGAGCAGATTGAAATTCGGGAGCATTGCCGTTTGCTGGACATTATCGATCTGAGCAATAAGGCAACCAGCGCGCTGACGAATTTGGATTTGCCCGCTGGCGTGCATGTTGACATCAAAGTGCTGTCGGTGTAAGGAGGGATGAGGCAATGTTAGGATTAATCGGCACAAAATTGGGCATGACCCGAGTGTTCGGCGATAACGGCGATGCGATTGCGGTGACCGTGGTGGCAGTCGGCGGCAACCGTTTGGCGCAGCGCAAAACCATGGATAAAGACGGCTATGAGGCGGTACAGATGGCTTTTGGTGAAAAGGATATGCGCCGCTTGACGGCGCCTCTAAAAGGGCATTTGTCCAAACATCAAGTGGGCGCGGCAAGGGTTTTGCGAGAATTTCGCGGGCACGGTTTGGCGGGCGATAAAAACGCCGGAGATGAAATTAAAGCGGATTTATTTGCCGACGGTCAACATGTGGATGTGTCTGGAGTGAGCAAAGGAAAAGGTTTTGCCGGCGTAATTAAACGCCATCATTTTAGCTCTAACCGCGCTTCGCATGGTAATTCACGGGCACACCGCAAGGCCGGTTCCACCGGTCAATGTCAAGATCCGGGGCGAGTTTTTCCCGGTAAAAAAATGGCCGGGCAAATGGGTAATAAAAATCAGACCGCGCAGAATTTGCGGGTGGTGCGGGTGGATGTTGAGCGTGATTTGTTGCTTATTCGCGGGGCGGTGCCGGGGGCGCCGGGCGGGCGTGTCATAGTGCGGCCGGCAGTTAAAAAACGATCCGATAAGGCGGCATAAATGGAATTTCCAATCATCAATTTTGGCGGTGGTGAGGCCGGCAGTTTGCAGCTGACGGACGCTTTTATCGCGCGAAAATATAACGCGGTGTTGGTGCAGCAAGTGATGCGGGGGCATTTTGCCAATGCCCGACAAGGCACTCGCGCCCAAAAAACACGCGCTGAAGTCCATCACACCACGCGCAAATTGTTTCGTCAAAAAGGTTCTGGGCGGGCGCGGGGCGGCATGTCGTCCAGCCCCATTCGCGTGGGCGGGGGGCGTGCTTTTCCTTCACGTCCCGATGAAAATTTTTCGCAAAAAATACCGCGCAAAATGTTTCGGGCAGCGATGGCCATGACTTTGGCGCAGTTGGGACGAGAAAGCCGTTTGCGGATTATTAAATCTTTGTCCATGGAAAAGCCCAAGACAAAAGAATTTCTTGGCGCTTTGTCGCGCACGTTGTCCGAGGTGCCGGCGCGATATGTGCTGTTGGTGGACACCGAGATTGATGCCAATTTGGAATTATCGGTGCGTAATGTGCCCGCCGTCAATTTGTGTTATGCCCGCAGTTTGCTGCCGTCTTACTTAGCCCGTGCTGATGTTGTTTTACTCACTGAGCGGGCGGCGTTGTGGGCACAGGAGAATTGGTCATGACCGGCAGCGATAGAATGATGAGCATTATTTGTGCGCCGGTGATTTCGGAAAAATCCACTGAGGCCGCCGACAAACAGCGGACGGCGGTTTTTCGGGTTGTCAGCGATGCGCGAAAAGACGAGATTCGCCGTGCGGTGGAAAAAATGTTTGAGGTAAAAGTGGATGCGGTGCGCGTTACCCATGTACGCGGCAAAGCCGTTTATCAATTATCGCGGCGTGGCAAGGCATCAGGGCGGCGCGCCTCTTGGAAAAAAGCATATGTGCGGCTGGCCAAGGGTTATGATATTAATTTTGCGGAGCTGCAATAATGGTGCTGATTAAATCTCGCCCCATCACTCCCGGCCAGCGTGGTCGAGTGCGCGTTAGCACGCCGGATTTGCACAAAGGTAAGCCTTGTGCCGCATTGCTGCAAAAAAAGCGCAAGACCGCCGGGCGCAATAATCATGGCCGCATTACCGCTTGGCATCGTGGCGGCGGTAGTCGCCAGCATTATCGCCTGGTTGATTTTAAGCGCAATAAAGATGGTGTGCCGGCAAAAGTGGAACGGCTGGAATATGACCCTAATCGCAGTGCGCATTTGGCATTGTTGCTGTATGCGGATGGTGAACGCCGTTATATTATTGCGCCGCAAGGTGTCAAAGCGGGGGACAAAATCGAAAGCGGCACTGGTGCTCCCATTCGCCCGGGCAATGCCAAACAATTATCGGCTATTCCGGTCGGCGTTACCGTGCATTGTGTGGAATTACATCCCGGACGAGGGGCGCAACTGGCACGGGCGGCAGGGATTAGTGCGCAGTTTGTGGCTTTGGACGGTGATTATGCCATGTTGCGGCTGAAGTCCGGTGAGACGCGGCGGGTGCGCGCTGATTGCCGAGCCGTGATTGGAGCAACCGGCAATGAAGAGCATTTTTTGCAAAAATTGGGTAAGGCAGGGGCGACACGGTGGCGCGGTCGCCGCCCTCATGTGCGCGGCATGGTGATGAATCCGGTGGATCATCCGATGGGCGGTGGTGAGGGGCGGAGTAAGTCTAATAAAATTCCGGTGAGCCCTTGGGGGCAGCCGGCCAAAGGGTATCGGACGCGCAAAAACAAGCGTACCGATAAGTGGATTGTTTCACGCCGCCATGCGCGCAAACGCTAAGCGGCGATTATTGGGAGTATAAACAGCATGACGCGATCATTAAAAAAAGGCGTGATGGTTGATGTGCATTTGGCGCGCAAGGTTTTGCAGGCGCAAGAGACGCGCGATCGGCGACCGGTTAAAACCTGGTCGCGGCGTTCCATGATTACGCCCGATTTTGTGGGCTTGACGATTTCGGTGCACAATGGCCGTCAGCATATTCCGGTGTTTATCACCGAAAATATGGTGGGTCATCGCTTGGGTGAATTTGCGCCAACGCGGACCTTTCGCGGTCATACCGCCGGCGATAAGACGGCGAAGAAAGGGAAACGATGAAAGAAGCGCGCGCCTTGGTTCGTAATGTGCCGCTATCGCCGCAAAAAGGGCGTTTGGTGGCGGACCAAGTACGGGGATTGATGGCGGATAAAGCCATGGAATTGCTCAAATTCAGCCGTAAAAAAGCGGCGGCGATTGTGCGCAAAGGCTTGGGGCAGGCGATTGCCAATGCCGAGGAAAATGCTGGCGCCGATATTGATGGTTTGTACATACAGCGGATTCAAGTGATGGATGGAATGGTGATGAAGCGGGTGCAATTTGGCGCCCGAGGGCGCGTGTCGCGCATTAAAAAACGCCGCAGTCATATTTTGATTGAATTGGCGGCCAAGGAAGGGGAATAAATGGGGCGTAAAATTAATCCGATTGGTTTTCGCTTGTCGATACGGCGCGATTGGAAGTCGCGCTGGTATGCCAAAGGGCGGGATTTTGCCGGCATGGTTATCAAAGACGCGCAGGCGCGAGCGTTTGTGGCCCGCCAATATCCGCAGGCAAATATCAGCCACGTGGAGATTGAGCGGACTATGCGAAGTGTGCGGGTTACCGTGCATTCGGCGCGGCCAGGGATGGTGATCGGCAAAAAAGGCGAAGGTATTGAACGCCTGCGGATGAAGATGCGCAATGTCTTCGCCGTTGATGATGTGGCGGTGGATATTAAAGAAATTGCGCAGCCAGAAACTAACGCCAAATTGATTGCGATGAATGTGGCATCTCAGTTGGAACGGCGCATTATGTTTCGGCGGGCAATGCGGCGGGCGCTTGCTAATGCGATGCGGATGGGGCTGGAAGGCATCAAAGTTATGTGCGCCGGGCGGTTGAATGGCATTGAAATTGCCCGTACCGAATGGTATCGGGAAGGGCGAGTGCCGCTGCATACCCTAAAAAATGACATTGATTATGGGTTTGCCGAAGCCAAAACCAGTATGGGCGTGGTCGGGGTTAAGGTATGGGTTTCGCACGGCGATAAATTTGGCAAGGCAAGACAGGCAAAATATACGGCAATTTCTTCACCGGAAGGCGAGGAGGCGCAAGTGGCAGACAGCGATGATGCCAAGATGGTTGCCGATGCACCTGAAGCCGTTGCCGATGTTGCGGTGGAATCTGCCGAGACAGACGCAGTGGATGTTGCTGAGCAATCCGCACCGGTGGAAGACGCCAAAGTTGAAGATGATGCGGCGGCGGTGGATGAAGTGGCAGATAGCGAAGCTGCTGATGCTGAAGCCGTTGAGTCTGAGAGCAAAGATGTCAAAAAACCCAAGGCGGACAAAAGCGTGCAAGCGGCACAAAAAAACGATAGTGAAAAAGCGGCTCAGCCCGCCGCCGCCGCTAAAGCCAAGAAAACCACTGTTGCCAAAAGCAAGGCAAAAGATAAACTAAGCGAAAAGGAAAACGATGCTGCAGCCGGCAAAGACTAAATATCGCAAAGTCCAAAAAGGGCGTAACCGCGGTATGGCAACCAGCGGTTGTAAGGTCAGTTTTGGCGATTATGGGCTCAAGTCAATGGCTACTGGGCAGCTGACATCGCGCCAAATTGAAGCGGCGCGGCGCGCTATTGTGCGCTCGGTTAAGCGTGGTGGCAAGGTTTGGATTCGGGTGTTTCCCGACAAGCCGGTGAGTAAAAAACCGGTGGAAGTGCGCATGGGCAGCGGCAAGGGCAATACCGAATTTTGGTGTTTTGAAGTTAAACCAGGCAAGATGTTGTATGAAATGGAAGGCGTGAGTGAGACGGCGGCACGCGAAGCTTTTCGTTTGGGCGCCGCCAAGCTGCCCTTTGCCACCCGTTTTGTCAGCCGCCGTGAGGAGCAATAAAAAATGAGTAAAATCGTTATGCGGCGCGGTGAATTGCGTGAAAAAACCCCCGATACGTTGAGGGAAGAATTGACTGCGTTGCGCCGTGAGCATTTTAATTTGCGGATGCAAAAAGCCGCTCAACAGTCGGGCAAAACCAGTGAATTGCGGCGGGTGCGGCGCGATCTTGCGCGGGCACAGACTATTTTGCGTCAACAACATCAGGCATCATCATGAGTGATACACCCTCTTCGGTTCGCCGCCGTTTGCGCGGTATTGTGGTTGGTCAGGCGGCCGACAAAACGGCGCGCGTTCGCATTGAACGGCAATTACGCCACCCGTTTTATAAAAAAGTCATACGCCGCCACCGCGATGTTCAGGCACATGATGCCGATAATGCCTGCAAATTGGGCGACTCTGTGGTCATCGAAGAATCCCCGCGGTTTTCCAAAACCAAAGGATGGCTTGTCATTAACATTGCCGGTAAGGAGGCGATATGATTCAAATGCAAACCGTTTTAGAGTCCGCCGACAATACGGGCGCACGCAAACTGATGTGCATCAAGGTGCTGGGCGGCTCGAAAAGACGCTATGCCAATATCGGCGACATTATTAAAGTCAGCATTAAAGAAGCCACGCCGCGCGGTCGCGTCAAAAGGGGAGAAGTGCATGACGCTGTGGTGGTGCGCACGGTGCATGGCGTGCGCCGCGCCGATGGCTCGCGGCTACGCTTTCAGAAAAATGCGGCGGTGCTGCTCAATAACCGCAAAGATCCACTGGGAACACGGGTTTTTGGGCCGGTCACGCGTGAATTGCGGACGGAAAAATTTATGAAAATTGTTTCTCTTGCACCGGAAGTTTTTTAGTCATGAATAAGATCAAAAAAGGCGATGAAGTGATTGTTTTGTGCGGGCGCGATAAAGGACGGCGCGGGGTTGTGCAGCGGGTTATTCGCGATGCTGCCGGTAAGCCGGGGCGTCTGATTGTGGAAGGCATTCAGATGGTGACGCATTTTGAGCGTCCCGATCCGCGCGAGAACAAGCCGGGAGGAATGGTCAAGCGTGAGGCGTCTTTGCATGCCTCCAATGTGGCTTTGCTGGATGAAGAAGGGCGGCCGCGGCGCGTCAAAATCCAAATGAATGAAGAGGGCAAAAAGACGCGCTTTTTGTCTTCGGGGCAAGAGGTGAAATGATGGATAAGCCAAGATTACAAGCGCTTTATGAAGAACAAGTGCGCCCGCAAATGATGAAACAGCACGGCTGGAAAAGCCCTCTGGCGACTCCGCGCCTGCTCAAAATCACCGTTAACATGGGGGTGGGCAAGGCTATTGTCGATAAGAAAAAATTGCAGTCCGCCATGGATGACATGACCAAAATCACCGCCCAAAAACCGGTGGTGACGCTGGCGCGCAAGTCTATTGCCGGCTTCAAGCTGCGTGAAGGCTATCCCTTGGGCTGCAAGGTGACCGTACGGCGGCGGCGCATGTATGATTTTTTGGATCGTCTGATTACCACGGCGTTGCCGCGGTCGCGTGATTTTCGCGGTTTGCGCGCCAAATCTTTTGACGGGCGCGGCAATTATAGTTTTGGCGTGACGGAGCAAATTGTTTTTCATGAGATTCAATATGAGGATATTGATGAATTGCGCGGGCTGGATGTGACGTTGACCACCAATGCCCATAATGATGAATTGGCGCGCGAGCTGCTTTTGGGGCTGGGCGTGCCCATCCAACAATAAAAGGAGAAACTATGGCTAAAGCCTCTGTTGTTAATCGTAATTTGAAGCGGCAGCGTATTGTTGGCAAGCACAGCAAGCGGCGCGCTGAGCTCAAAAAAGTGTGGCTGACTCCCAACACGCCAGCCAAAAACCGCGAATCGGCGTTTAGGATGTTGCAAAGTTTGCCGCGTGATTCGTCGCCGGTGCGGGTGCGCAACCGTTGCGCTTTTACCGGCCGTCCCCGCGGAGTATATCGGCGTTTTGGCGTGTCGCGCACGGTGCTGCGCCATATGATTATGAACGGCGAAGTGCCGGGTGTTATTAAATCGAGTTGGTAAGGAGAAAGCAATTATGATGACCGATCCCATTGCCGACATGCTGGCGCGCATCAAAAACGCGCAAGCGGTGGAGAAGAGCGCTGTTATTTTTCCCAATGGCAAACTCAAGTGCGCCGTTTTGGATGTCCTCTTGCAAGAGGGCTACATTGAAGGATACAGCGAAAGTGAAGACAAACGCTCCATTGAGATGGTGATTAAATATTACGCCAGCCGCCCGGTGATTGAAATATTGCGGCGCGTGAGTCGCCCGGGTTTGCGCCGCTATGTAAAGTCCAAGGATATTCCGCTGGTGCGGCGTGGTTTGGGGGTGGCGATTGTGTCTACTTCTCAAGGGGTGATGGCGGACCACCAGGCGCGCGCGCTGGGATTGGGCGGCGAAGTGCTGTGTGAAGTGTGTTAGGACGATTTTTGACCATGACCAAAACTTGCAAACAGGAATCATACCATGTCCCGATTTATTAAAAATCCTGTCGTGGTGCCGGAGGGCGTGAAGGTCGCCTTTGGTGCGGACGGTGAAATTACCGCCACTGGGCCGGCTGGCACAGTGCAGCGGCGACTGTCCGACAAGCGTGTTGCCATTGAACATGGCGATGATGGTTTGCGGGTGTCATGCAAAGAAGGGTCGGATACTGGTGCGGCTGCCATTGCCGGCACTTTTTGGCGGACTTTGCATGGTATGGTGGTGGGAGCTCAGCAGGGCTTTGAGGTGGTTTTGTTATTGCAAGGCGTGGGCTATCGCGCACAGCTGGCAGGTGATAAAATTACTCTGCAACTGGGTTTTTCGCACCCAATCAATTATCAACTGCCGGCCGGGGTAAAAGCGGCGGCACCGTCTCAGACGGAATTGTCATTGACAAGTGCTGATAAAATGCTGGTTGGGCAAACCGCTGCGGAAATTCGCGGCATGAGGCCGCCAGAACCCTATAAGGGGAAAGGCGTGCGTTATCGGAATGAACAAGTGATCATTAAGGAAACTAAAAAGAAATGATGGAAGCACGGAAAACGCGCCAAGCACGGCGCAGCATGAGAAGCCGCCGGCATCAAGCACGGTTGGGTGTTTGTCGCATTGTTGCCCGCCTCAGCGGTAAGCATACATATGCTCAGCTAATCGCCTCGGATTACCGAGTGTTGGCTGCCGCTTCTACGGTGGAAAAAGATGTTAGGCAGGCACTGGCTAACAAAGGCGGCAATATTACTGCTGCTGAGGCGGTGGGCAAACGCCTGGCCGAGAAGGCGGCTGAGGTGGATTTGGGCGCGCGGCTGGCGTTTGACCGTGGCGGGCGCAAATATCACGGACGCATCAAGGCGTTGGCGGAAGCCGCACGCGCCGGCGGCTTGCAGTTTTAATTGACGATTTGATGACGGTTTATTTGGCGGCAAAGGCAAAAACATGGAACAAACAGCGGACAACAAGCAAGAGTTTATTGAAAAGATGATTGCAGTTAATCGCGTGACCAAAGTGGTCAAGGGAGGGCGTATTATGCGTTTTTCGGCGATTATGGTGGTGGGCGATGGTGATGGTCGCGTGGGGATGGGCACGGGTAAAGCGCGTGATGTGTCACTGGCGGTGCAAAAGGCCACTGAAGATGCCCGCCGCTCTCTGATGAAAGTGGACTTGACCGATGGGACAATTTATCATGCCATTCAGGGACGCCACGGTGCCTCGCGCATTTATATGCAGCCGGCATCGGCGGGGACCGGGATTATCGCCGGCGGTTCGGTGCGGATGCTTTTTGAGGCGGCGGGAATTCGCGATATTTTGGCCAAAAACATCGGCTCATCGAATCCCTATAATATTTTGCGTGCGGCACTTAAAGGCTTTGCCAATATGCGCACTCCGGTAGAGGTGGCGGCCAAACGAGGCTTGCCTTTGGAAGAAATACAAAAACGCCATCGGCTGATAGGATAGGACAATGAATCTTCGCTTAAACACCATGGGGCCAGGATTAGGGCGTAATCGCAAGCGGGTGGGGCGCGGCATCGGCAGCGGTCTGGGGAAGACTGCGGGACGCGGCCACAAGGGGCAGCGTTCGCGCTCTGGAGCACGTCGGGACGGCGGTTTTGAAGGCGGCCAAATGCCCTTGCAAAGGCGCGTGCCCAAACGCGGTTTTCGTTCCCGTCTGGCGCGGCAAACTGCAAATGTGCGGCTGTCGGCGGTGTCACGGATCGATGGGGAAATTACTTTGCAATCGCTCAAAAAAGCCGGCGTGGTGAATAAAAATATTAAGCGGGTGCGGGTTTTTTACTCGCCTAAGGATAAGGATTTGTCGCGTGCCCTTAATCTGCGCGGTATGTCGGCGAGTAAGGGGGCGCGGGGGGGGATTGAAAAGGCTGGGGGAACGGTCGGAAATATAAAGGAATAGTTGAATGGTGAAAGGGCATTCAATTAGGATAGAGATTCCCTATGGTGACCCGAAAGGTCTCCGCTTGGTAAGCAAGGGCATTTCGGACATTATTGGTGTTGTGTATCCTCTTATGTGGAAAGATGAATCGCGTCAACATCCCAAAGTTGCCGAGGTGCTAAAAAAAACCGGTGTGTACGTTGTCTGGGGGACAGATATGCGAGAGGGTGTGCAAAAAGAGGATACAGTTTATATTGGTGAGGGGGTTTTGTCTACTCGTATTGATGCTTGCATAAGTGGAAAGGATGAAGTTATCTGGACTCATGTCGCATTTTTTACTAGTGCAATCGGTTTGGATAAGACATGGAGTCTGCATATTGAGGATCAGTTGTTTAAACTGGCTCATCAAGCTGGCCGGTGTTCAATCCGTACCACTAAAACGTCTTCGCAAGGAGATTTTTTCGGAAGGATGGATGCGGACATTTTTTTTGAAGAGGTAAAAATTATGTTGTCCGTTATGGGGGTGTATTTTTTCGAGAAATTGAGGCATGATAAAGAGAAGGAAATAATTCTTATCCTTAAAGATGGTCATGCAAAGGGGATCGAAACCCCGGAAGGCTTTCTTGTCCTTAAAGGATCTAAAGTTGTAAAAAAATCGGAATTAAGCGATAAGTCGTTTATGAGGTTTCCATATATGATTGCTGCTAGGGAAAAATTAATGGGTGAATGCACTTTAGAAAATATAGAAGGTATAACTTACCAAATGAAAGATGATCATTTATTTAAATCTCCATCAACCGCTGCCTCAGTGTTGTGGGGAGGAGCAATCAATGGACGGGATGAATGGAAAACCAAAGACGGAAAAACACTGAAAGAAATTCAGGAAGAAAGAAATAAGGAAAATTGACATGCCCGCAAACCCACTGTCAGACTTAAAATCCCGCATAGCATTTTTGCTAGGCGCCTTGGTGGTATTCCGCATCGGTTCGCATGTGCCGGTGCCGGGGGTGGACTACGCCAGCTTGCAATCGGTTTTTGCCGAGG
>JBPCWX010000220.1:0-4184 GCA_051009095.1 Gammaproteobacteria bacterium
CGGACGGAATCCATTGACACCGGCAAAATGTATAAAGAAACACAATGGCAGGCAAAATACATCTCCGAATTTTTTTATTTTTATGCCGGCTGCGCCGACAAAATCCACGGCGACACCTTGCCCATGGACAAACCCGACATGTTTGTTTTTACCCAGCGCGAACCCTTGGGCGTGGTGGCGGCAGTGGTGCCGTGGAACTCGCAATTATTTCTGAGCGCCGTAAAAATCGCTCCCGCTTTGGCGGCGGGCAACACGATTGTCCTCAAAGCCTCAGAACATGCCGCCGCCGCCATGTTAGAGTTTGGCCGCCTCATCGCCCAAGCCGATATTCCCCCCGGTGTGGTCAACATCATCACCGGCCACGGCACCCCCTGCGGTCAAGCGCTGACCTCTCATCCTTTGGTGGCGCGCGTTTCTTTCACTGGCGGCGCGGCGGCGGGAAGGCAAGTGATAAAAAACTCGGCGGATAATTTGGCTCAGGTGTCATTGGAACTGGGCGGCAAATCGCCGGTGGTGGTGTTTGATGACGCTGATATCGACAGCGCCGTCAACGGAGCAATGGGGGCAATTTTTGGCGCGGCCGGACAAAGCTGCGTTTCTGGCTCGCGTTTGTATGTGCAAGAAAATATCGCCGATGAATTTTTGGCGCAAATGACCGCCCGCGTGCAAGACATTAAAATAGGCGACCCTTTGGACGATGCCACCGACATGGGTCCTCTATGCACCGCCGCCCAACTGCAAAACATTGAGCGCGAAGTCGCCCGCGCCCGCACCGAAGGCGGCATCGTGTTATGCGGCGGACAGCGTCCGGCTGGGCTGGACGGGATTTTTTACGAACCGACCATTATCGCCTGCCCGCGGCAAGATTTACACATTGTGGACACTGAATTATTTGGCCCCGTCCTCGCCGCTTTGCGTTTTCGCGATGAAGCCGAAGCGATTCATCTGGCCAATGCGACTCAGCATGGTTTAGCCGCCGGCGTCTTCACTCAGCAAAGCGCGCGCGCCTTGCGTGTCGCCCAAGCCATCCGCGCCGGCATTGTGTGGGTCAACACCTATCGCGTCATATCGCCGATTGCCGAATTTGGCGGTATCAAAAACTCCGGCTACGGACGCGAAAGCGGCTTTCAGGCCATGTATGATTACACCCGCCCCAAAACCGTGTGGATAAACACCGCGAACGCTCCTCTGAGCAGCCAATTTGTATCGCGATAATGATTGTTTTTTTAGCCCTAAGGAGGCAGCATGAAATTTCATTTAGCCGTTAATATGGAGCGCCTGAGCGCGCAAGAATCGATGACCGAGGTGATGCAGCACACGCTGGAAATGGTGCAAACAGCCGACCAAAGCGGATTTAACATTGCTTGGGCGGCGGAACATCACGCCTTAGAGATGACCATTGCGCCCAATCCGTTTCAGATTTTGACGTGGTGGGCGGGACACACCGACCACATTCGCCTTGGCACCGGAGTCGCCGTTGCCCCCTATTGGCATCCCATTAATTTGGCCGGTGAAGCGGCGCTGCTCGATCTCATCAGCGGCGGTCGGCTTGAATTTGGCATCGGCTCAGGCGCCTATCAGCGCGAATTTGACCGCATGCGCCCCGGCCTTCGCCAATCCGATGGCTGGCGTTTTATGCACGAGATGTTACCGGCACTCAAGGCATTGTGGGCGGGCGATTATGAGCATCAGGGAGAATTTTGGTCTTTTCCGACTGCCACTTCTGTTCCCAAGCCTTGGCAAAAGCCACACCCGCCCATTTGGGTCGCCGCCCGCGCCCCGCAGACTTTTGACTATGCGGTCAACCATGGCTGTCATATTATCTCCTGGCCGCTCACCCGCCCTTTTGCCGAAGTGGAATTGTATTATCAAAATCTCCAAAATGCGCTGGCCGCTAATCCGGCGGGCACCCGCCCGACTTTTGCCGTGATGCGCCACACGGCGGTATACGATGATCCCCAAGACTGGCAAGTTCCCGTGCAGGCGGTGCAGCGAGCATTGGGACAGTTTGAAAATTTATTCAGAAACTTAGGCGATGTTGTCAACGGTTTTCCGCGGCAAATTCCCCTTGACGAATTGGCCAACCGCGATGAATATAACCCTCAAATGCTCAGCGAAAACTTAATGTTTGGCACTCCGCCGCAAATCATCGACAAATTAAAACGCTATGAAGCCTTGGGCGTTGACGCTTTTATTTATTACGCCAGCATGGGATTGGGGCGGCAGGAGCAAAAGCGTTCTTTGGCATTGTTTTGCAATGAAGTGATGCCCGCCTTTGCCTGATGCCGATTATCATAAAACCGTCGCTTGGCAAAACCAGCGGATTGGGTTAGAATCACAGCAAAGGAATTTTTGCCATGGCCGGACACAGCAAGTGGGCGAATATCAAGCACCGCAAAGAGCGCATGGACGCCAAACGCGGCAAGACTTTTTCGCGTCTGATTAAAGAAGCAACCGTCGCCGCCAGAATCGGCGGCCCCGACGCGGCCAGTAATCCGCGTTTGCGCTTGGCGCTGGAAAAAGCGCGCGAAGCCAATGTCCCCAATGATAACTTGGAGCGCGCCGTCAAACGCGGCGGCGGACAACTGGAAGGGGTGGATTATCAAGAAATCCGCTATGAAGGCTACGGCCCGGGTGGTGCGGCAATTATTGTCGACTGCCTGACGGATAATAAAAACCGCGCCCTCTCCGAAGTCCGCCATGCTTTTACGCGGCACGGTGGCAACCTGGGCACCGATGGCTCCGTCAGTTATCTTTTCTCCCGCTGCGGACAGCTGCTTTTTGCTCCGGGGATAGATGAAACCGCGCTGATGGAAGCGGCGATAGACCACGGCGCGGAAGACCTGCAAACCGATGATGAAGGCGGCATTGAAATTATCTGTGCGGCAACTGACTTCCCGTCCCTGTTGGATGCCGTGCGCGCCGCCGGGCATACTCCCGATGTTGCCGAAATTATCATGCGTCCGTCCTCGGCAATACCGCTTGACCAGGCCGACAGTGTCAAGATGCGCAAATTACTTTCCACCTTGGAAGATGTGGATGATGTGCAGCAAGTGCATACCAGCGCCATTTTGCAGGATGAGGAGGAATCATCTTAATCTTAGGCGTTGACCCCGGCTTGGCCAACACTGGTTGGGGCGTCATTGACAACAGCGGCGGGAGGTTTCATTACCTTGCCAGCGGCGTGATCAGGACCGGCGCGGATGAAATGCACATTGCGCGTTTGGACAGCATTCGCCGTGAATTGACCGCAGTAGTGGCGCATTGGCAACCGCGCATCGCCTGCGTCGAGCGGGTGTTTGCCAATGTCAACGCCAAAAGTTCCATGGCGCTGGGCGAAGCGCGCGGCACCGCCATTGGCGCCTTGTTGGAGTGCCGTTTGGAAGTGATGGAATTTTCCGCCCTGCAAATAAAAAAATCTGTCACCGGCATGGGCCGCGCCGACAAAAAACAAGTCAGCGAAATGGTGGCGCGCTTGCTCAGCATGCCCGAGACCGCTTGGTCTTCACACGCCGCCGACGCGCTGGCGTGCGCTTTGTCCCTGCTGCCGCTGACGCAATTACATTCGTCTCGCTTGCCGGCTTATCGCGGCAGACGGCGGGCGCGGCGATGATTGTTTTTTTGCGCGGGCGGCTGGCCGCAAAATCGGGCGCGGCGGTCGTTATTGACTGCAACGGCATCGGCTACGAAGCACAGGCGCCGCTAACCACCATTGAAAAACTGCCGCCGGTGGGCGAAGATGTTTTTTTATACATTGACTTGGTGGTGCGACAAGAATCGCACACGCTATATGGTTTTTTAGATGAACCCGCCCGCGAAATTTTTCGGCGGCTGATTAAAGTAAGCGGCGTCGGAGCAAAAACCGCCTTAGCGCTAATGAGCGCCTTGGCCGATGATGAGCTATTATCCGCTCTGTCCGCCGGAGATGCCGCGCGTTTATCGCGCGCCCCGGGAATAGGCAAAAAAACGGCGGAGCGCATTATAGTGGATTTTCGCGGCAGTGATCTGGCGGGATTGGCGGCCGGCAGCGGCATAGTCGGCGGTGATCGCGATGTCGAGCAGGCATTGATTGGCTTGGGCTATAAAAGGGCGGAGATTGTCCGCGCCATGTCCGCTTTGCCGCCGTCCGCCGGCGAAGACACCGCCGCCCGCTTGCGCGCCGTCTTGCAGATTTTGTCGGCGCG
>JBPCWX010000221.1:0-2986 GCA_051009095.1 Gammaproteobacteria bacterium
AGATGAGCGCATTTTGGCGGCGGCTATTTTTTTAATCGCCACCTATCTGCTTTTGTGGAATCTTGGCTACGTCGCGCTGTGGCATGATGAAGGCACCGATGCCATTATGGCGCGCAATTTTTTACACTTTGGCGCTATGACTGGTTGGGATGGCCGCAATCTGTTTGTCGGCGACAAAGCCATTAACAATGATTTGATTTTGGCGTCTTATCCGCCGTGGCCGGCCATTCCCAGCGCTTTGGGCATGGCGATTTTTGGCGGCACCAGCGAATGGGGGGTGCGTTTTTTTCATGCCTTATTGGGCGTCTTGTCGCTTCCTGTTTTGTGGCTGCTGCTGCGAATGGATTTTGTCACCGCGCCGCGTCTGCGCGTATTGGCTTTTGTTATGTTTGCGCTGTCGGCGCAAGTCATTTTATTTATGCGGCAGGGGCGCTATGGCGCCGATGCCATGCTTTTCTCATTGCTGACATTTTATTGCTATCGCTTATACATCGCCCCTGGCGGACGGTTGTGGCATTTGGCTCTGGCGGCGTTTTTCACCTTCTTAAATTTTCTCAATCAATTCGCCATTGGTGTTTCTTTTGCGCTTTCTTTGGCTGTTTGGCACCTCATTTATTACCACCGCCAAACCACCGCCAAACAGTGGCTAACCTTTGCCGCAACCGGCGCGCTAACCGCGGCGGCGTGTCTTGGCTATGGCTGGTGGGTGGGCATTATCGGCGGTGATGTAGGGTTGGAATATGGCAGTGAATATTACAAAAATTCGTGGCTCAAGCGTCATGCTGTTTTAGTGTATTATAATTTTCGCGAAACATTAAAGTTGGGTTTATTGCCCTTATGGACGGCAGTGTGGCTGATGCTTTTTATCATTGCCAAGGTGTCGCGCAAACAGCCGACAAAAAGAAAAAAACGGGGGCGAGCGCCCCCCCCGTCATCGCCGGACAACAGCTCCCAGATTATTCGCTGGGCGGTTTTGGCGGGTTTAATACTTCTGATGTCGGGGGTGGTGTCGCCTCAGCCCATACACAGTCATCAGCTCGCCAACAGCCGCTATTTGGTGGCGGCATTGCCGTTTATCGCCCTTATTAATGCTGCCTTTATCAACTGGGTGTGGGAAAGAGATTGGGGCGTATTGGCTGCCGTGCCATTATTGGCGGCTATGCTTTTTTCCAATGCCTTGGCCTATCCGTTCATCTTCCCAAATTTATTCACCCAAAAAACAGTTCGCCTGACCTTGCCGCCGCTGATCGAAGAAATTCACCGTCCCTATTCCACGTCTACCGGCGACGTTGCAGAGTATTTACGCACCCATGCCAAACAAGATGAAACCATTGATGTAACGCCTTGGCAAGATTATGCCGGCTTGCTTTTTTATCTCAGCGATAAATTGATATTTTGCTGTTCGCTAGACGGCAGCCGCGGCTTGTCCAAACAAAAAGTGCGTGATACCGTCAAAGCGACACCCATTTATAAAGGCGACACCAAACCCGATTGGTATGTTGTTTTTAATGGGGCGGAGCCCAGCAAAAAAGATTATGACTTAGTGCATACCTCAGAATCGTTTTTTTACGTGACGCAGCGCCCGGAGTTGGAATTTCGAACTTTTGAGCCTATCCGCAACCGGGGGCCGCAGGCAAGAATATATCGCCTCAAAGATTCCGCGCGATAACAACCGCCAGCGAAAAAGTTTATAATTCGCTTTTGCCGGAGGGATGGCAGAGTGGTCGAATGCGGCAGACTTGAAATCTGTTAAGGGCATCAGTCCTTCGGGGGTTCGAATCCCTCTCCCTCCGCCGCTGTATTGCTAAGGCACGGCCGTAAAATAAAAGCGAATTATGGTTAGGCAAGATTGAATAAGGCGGAGGCGCAGATAGCCATGGCAGGTGGATTATGCCGCAGCCCAATTTGCAAATAGACAAAAGATATGTTAAACTCTAAGCAAGTAGCCATATTAGACCTTGGCGATTTTTATCATGAGAGATTCAAAGGACAAAACATGACTCAGTCAATCAAGAAACAGCACGGGGTAACGTTGGTGGAAATCGCTATTGTCCTCGTCGTTATCGGGTTGTTGCTTGGCGGCATTCTAAAAGGGCAGGAACTTATCAATAATGCCAAAGTGCGGGCGATGGCGGAGCGCCAAAGCTCCATAAAAACGGCTTGGTTTGCTTTTCTTGACCGCTACCAGGCAATGCCCGGAGATTATGCGGATGCCGATAAATATATCCCCGGTGCCGCCCCCGGCGGCGGTGATGGAATTATTGCTAAAAATGAGTCACCGATTGTTTTTCAGCACCTAAGCGGTGCCGGCTTACTGCGTTGCTCACAATGCACTGCTTCGGTAGCGGCAACAATATCAGTAGACAATTCATTACTAAACAGTTACGGCGGTATTATGTCTATTTTCAATGATGAAGAATTTTATGCGGCTGTTGGTGATAACGCTTCTAAGCCAAACAAATCGCGCTTACAAATCCACACCGGGCCCCGCATTCCCTCCAACATTATCACAGAAGTTGATCTCAAAATTGATGACGGCGCCGCCAATACCGGTGATCTTGTATTCAATAATTACGACCCTTCTGATGCTGATGCCCCGGAGGCTGATGAATGTATGGGCCCGTCGGCACACGCCGATACCCACTTGGTCACGGAGGATTCTCGTGATTGGCGCCATGTCGATGCCTCAGGCGGGGCTGTTGAGTCAAACTGTGGCGCGTCTGCACCCATCTGATTCAGGCCAGTACAACCTCCTCATCATTAAGGGAAGGGGTTGTTTTTAATAACTTTCAGCCAATAGCACTGTCACCAATAACAATGAATACTGCTCCTTCCCCAACGACTCTTATTGAAAGCGTTGTGGATGAATTTGAATTGCCCGGCCCTTTTTCGCCCAAACTGCTGCAAGCCGCCAAACATGCCGCACACCATCCAATTTCGGCAAAGCGGGAAGATTTTCGCCAATCTCCACTTTTTACCATTGACG
>JBPCWX010000222.1:0-1570 GCA_051009095.1 Gammaproteobacteria bacterium
GCAAGTGTCAGCGGGCCCATCGGGTGGTTCATCCCCAATATCATGGCACGGTCAATATCTTCCACGTTGCCGATTTTTGTGTGTAAGGCCCACACCGCTTCGTTAATTAAAGGCAGCAGCACGCGATTGGTGATAAACCCAGGTTGGTCGGTGGCACGCACGGTTTGTTTGCCTAAGGTGGCCGCCAAATTTTCTGTTCGGTGCAACACCGCATCGGCGGTTTTTGCCCCGGCAATAATTTCCACCAGCGGCATCAGTGGCACGGGATTCATAAAATGCATGCCGATAAAACGAGATGGCAGGGCGCAAACGGATGCTAATTTACCGATGGAATAAGATGAAGTATTGGATGCCAAAATAGCATCATCGCGCAGTTGCGGTTCAATTTCACGGTACAAAGCGTGTTTGACGGTGATGTCTTCAACTACCGCTTCTATGACAAAATCGCAGGCGGCGGGCCATGGGCGAATGTTGCTAAATGGTGTGATATGCGCCAAAGCATCTTGCGCCTGTTTTGGACTGATGGTGTTTTTGGCTTGCTGGCGGGCAAGATTTTTTTCAATCACGCCAAGAGCGGCAGTGGTTGCGCCGGCCGCCGTATCGTACAGTGCGACTTTTATGCCGGCCAAGGCGCAAACATGGGCAATGCCGCCGCCCATCTGCCCTGCTCCTAAGATGCCGACTTGTTTGACCATCATATTTTCCTTGTCATATTGCCCGTTAGTTTATTGCTAATCCGCCCGCAATAGTTCGTTAATGCTTGTTTTGCGGCGTGTTTTTTCATCCACCTGTTTGACAATAACCGCGCAGCTGAGCGCATGCGTACCATCCGCCGAGGGCAAACTGCCGGGCACCACCACACTCCCCGGCGGCACCCGCCCATATAAAATTTTGCCGCTGTCGCGATGATAAATGCGCGTGCTTTGACCAATAAATACGCCCATGGACAGCACCGCACCGCGTCCTATAATGACGCCTTCCACAACTTCCGAGCGCGCCCCGATAAAGCAGTCATCTTCAATAATGGTCGGCGTGGCTTGCAGAGGCTCCAACACGCCGCCGATGCCGACGCCGCCGGACAGGTGGACATTTTTACCGATTTGTGCGCAAGAGCCGACCGTCGCCCACGTGTCCACCATCGTCCCCGCATCCACAAAGGCGCCGATATTCACATAGCAAGGCATCAGCACAACATTGTCGGCAATGTGCGCGCCGTGCCGCACGGTCGCCGGCGGCACAATGCGGGCGCCGCCGCGCCGAAAGCTTTCATGGTCATAGTCGGCATATTTAAGCGGCACTTTGTCATAGCAGCGGCTGGCGCCCCAATCCATGACGGTGTTATCGGCCAAGCGAAAAGAAAGGAGGACGGCTTTTTTGAGCCATTCATTGGTGGTCCAGCCGCCGTCTCCGCTGGGTTCGGCGACCCGCTGCCGTCCGCTGTCCAAGTCATCCAAGGCGCCGGCGACGGCTTGACGCACCGCCGTGGGCGCGTTTTGGGGCGTGAGTTGGGCACGGTCGGCAAACGCTTTGTCAATGATTTCTCGCCAGTTGCTCATAATTTTATTCCCTT
>JBPCWX010000223.1:0-5432 GCA_051009095.1 Gammaproteobacteria bacterium
GCCAGCAATAGTGCCGTGCCAATCAAATCTTCCGCTCGCCCCATTCTACCATAAGGCACTGCCTGCCCCACGCGGCGTTTTTTTTCACCTTGCGGAAGGTTCTCATATGTGGCAAACAGTGAGTCCACGTGATCCCAATGCTCACCATCAACAACCCCCGGCGCAATCGCGTTAACATTGATGCCATATGCGATAAGATTGAGTCCGGCTGACTGAGTTAAACTGATAACTGCCGCCTTACTCGCGCAATACACCGCCACCAGCGGTTCTCCGCGTCTTCCCGCTTGACTCGCCAGATTGATGATTTTGCCTCCTTTGCCGCGCGCAATCATATCTCGCGCTGCCGCCTGCATGGTAAATAACACCCCGGCAACATTCACGGCAAACACTTGTTCATAACTTTCGCGGGTAATTTCGGTTAATGGCGCCAGGTCAAAAATCGCCGCGTTATTCACCAAAATATCTATCCCGCCGACGGTGTCCACCACCGTGGAAATTGCGCGGTCAATGGAATCTTGACGGACCACATCCATTTCTATGGCATATGCGGAATGACCAATCGCCGCGGCCGCAGCGCCGGCCCGTGCCGCGTCCCGATCCGCAACCGCCACGCGCGCGCCTTCCCGCACAAAAGCCTGCGCCAGCACAAAACCAATGCCGCGCCCGGCACCGGTGATAAGCGCCGACCGACCAGCAAGCCGCCCGCTCACATTGCCGCCGGCAACACCATGCCGTCATCATCAAATCGGTATATTCTTTTGCGTTCGGCGGCAAGCGACACCCGCTCCCCCAGGCGATGCAGTTTACCGTCGGCCACCCGTGCCACCAGCGTGCCAATATCATCACAGCGCAGATGCAAAAAAGTGTCCGCGCCAAGATGCTCGGCGTTTTCCACAACGCCCGTCCACTCGCCGTCGACCGACAAGGACAGATGTTCCGGGCGAATGCCCAGAGTGGCCACACCAAACCGCTTGGCCGTTTCTCCGCCGATAAAATTCATCTTAGGCGAGCCGATAAAACCCGCCACAAACTGATTAATCGGCTGATTATAAATATCCAACGGCGTCCCAACCTGCTCCACTTTTCCTTGCCTCAGCACCACAATGCGACTCGCCATGGTCATCGCCTCAACCTGGTCATGCGTCACATAAATTGCGGTGGTCGCCAATTCGCGTTGCAGCTGAACAATCTCCAAACGCATTTGCACCCGCAAGGCAGCGTCCAAATTAGACAGCGGCTCGTCAAACAGAAAACCGCGCGGCTCACGCACAATCGCCCGACCAATGGCAACCCGCTGCCGTTGTCCGCCCGACAGCTGCCCTGGCTTCTTATGCAAATGGTCTTTTAATTGCAAAGTATCCGCCACCGCCAACACTTTGCGTTCAATCTCTGCCGCCGCTGTCTTGGCCATTTTCAAACCAAATGCCATATTGTTCCAGACATTCATATGCGGATACAGACCGTAACTCTGAAACACCATGGACAATCCCCGCTTCGCCGCCGGGGTGTGGGTCACCTCCTCGCCGTCAATCATAATCTGCCCGCTTGTAGGGGCATCCAAGCCAGCAATAAGACGCAACAAAGTGGACTTGCCACAGCCGGACGGGCCCACAAAGACAATAAATTCGCCATCGCCGATATTTAGATTAATATCTTGCAGGGCTGCGGTGTCGCCAAACCATTTGCTGATGTTAGAAAGTTGAATAGTTGCCATTATTTTACCGCTCCAAAAGTTAGTCCCCGTACCAGCTGCTTTTGACAAAACCAGCCAAGCATTAAAATCGGCGCCACTGCCATAACCGAGGCGGCGGATAATTTTGCCCAAAACAATCCTTCCGGGCTGGAAAAAGACGCAATCAAAGCCGTCAGTGGTGCGGCATCGGAGGCGGTTAGGTTAATGCTCCAAAATGCCTCATTCCACGCCAAAATAACGGACAGCAAAAAAGTCGACGCCAAAGCGCCGGCCGTCATCGGCAGCAAAATAAACAGCAGCTCCGACAGCACGCCCGCACCGTCCATGCGTGCCGCTTCCAATATCTCCATCGGAATTTCCTTAAAATAAACATACAGCATCCACACCACAATCGGCAGATTAATCATCGCATAAATCAGCGATAAGCCGGTTAAAGTGTCCAACATTCCACTGTCGCGGAATAGTAAATAAACCGGCACCAACACCCCAACCGGCGGCAACATCTTAGTAGACAACATCCACAGCAGCACCCCGCGGGTTCTTCTTGTCGGATAAAATGCCATGGTCCACGCACAAGGCACCGCCAGCAGCATGGCCAGCAGCGTTGACGCCACAGAGACCACAACCGAATTGACGGCATATTGAAAATAATCAGCGCGCGCAAACACTTCCGCATAATTGTCCAGGGTCGGCTGAAAAACAAATACGGGCGGCGTGGAAATCGCTTCCAGCTCAGTCTTAAAACTCGCCAGCAACATCCACAGCACCGGAAAAAACATCAGCAGCGCCATCATCCAAGCAATGATCCCGGGCAGTCGACTCTGCCCCACCGAATTATGCGGCATGGTGTCCTCCCATGGTTTTGCCGACCAGCCGCATCAGAAAAAGCGCTGCAACATTGGCCAGGATAACAGCAAGAATGCCGCCCGCAGAAGCCCCGCCAACATCATAATGCAAAAGCGCCTGAGCATAAATTAAAAAGGCAAGATTGGTCGTCTCCTGTCCCGGACCGCCGCCGGTGGTGACAAAAATCTCGGCAAAAATGGCGAGCAAAAATATGGTTTCAATCAGCACCACCGCGGCTATGGGGCGCGCCAGATGCGGCAGAATGATATAGCGGAAGAATGCCAGCGGCGGCGCGCCGTCCATGGCCGCCGCATCGCGCTGTTCCTCATCCAAAGACTGCATGGCGGTTAGCAGCACCAGCCCAGCAAATGCCGCCCATTGCCAGGACACCAGCAGGACAATGGCAAACAGCGGCGCTTGCGAAAACCAATCCACCGGCGACAATCCAACTGCCGCCGTTAGATAGGCAAACAAACCGTTTACTGGGTGCATCAGCAGATTTTTCCAAACCAGTGCGACCACGGTCGGCATGATAAAAAACGGCGAAATGACGAGTATTCTGGCAATGCCCTGCCCCCAGAAAGGGCACGAAAACAGCACGGCAATGGCAATACCGATTCCAAGCGACAGCAGCAGCACGCCACTGACCAGAAAAAAGGTGTTTGCCAAGGCGGTCAATGAAGACGGGTCAGTAAAAAAGTACTCGTAATTAAAAAGCGTAAAACGCAGATAATCCACCGTATCCGGCGACAGCAGATTGTAGCGAATAAATGAGAAATATACCGTGAGTCCCAGTGGTATCGCCATCCACAAAAACAGCGGAACAATCGCCGGTAAGGCGGCAAAACGGGCGGCGGTGGTGTGCTGCATTACTTATTAAAGCAACCGCCGCCCACACCAGCGGGCGGCGGTAAAGGCAAAATAACCGCCTATTGCATCAATCCCGCTTTTTTCATTTCGCGAATCGTCAGCGTTTGGGCGTCTTTCAATGCCTCATCCACTGATTTCTTGCCGGCAAGTGCCGCGGAAAATTCTTGTCCAACCGCGGTGCCAATTCCCTGAAACGGGTCAATCGCCACAAACTGCACGCCAACATATGGCTTTGGTTTCAAGGTGCCATTAATGGGGTCGGCGGTTTCAATCGCGCGCAACACCCGCTCGGCAAAAAACGCCGCTTTCTGATAGTCGGGATTGTTATAAAGCGACTTGCGTGTTCCCGGCGGTGCGGCACGCCAGCCTTCTTTGCTCGCCACCAGTTCAGAATACTCCTTGGAAGTCGCCCAGGCAACAAATTTCTTCGCCGCGTCAACTTTTTTGGAGCCTGCCGGAATAGCAAGCGACCACGCCCACAGCCAATTAGCACCACGGCGGGTAACCGCATGAGGCGCCTGAGCAAAATCCATCTTATCCGCCACTTGACTGTCGGCACCGGTGACAAAGCCTGCGGCAACAGTGGCATCTACCCACATACCGCATTTGCCGGTATTCATCAGCGCCAGCGTTTCATTAAATCCGTTGGTGCTAACGCCGGGTGGCCCATAACTTTGCAGCAAGTCCACATAAAAAGACAGCGCATGACGCCATTCTGGTTGGTCAAACTGCGGCTGCCATTTTTCATCAAACCAGCGCGCCCCAAAAGAGTTTGCCACGGTGGTAATAAACGCCGTGTTTTCACCCCAGCTTGCCTTGCCGCGCAAACATACCCCATACACTTCCGGCGGATTGTGCAGCGCGCGGGCAAATTCATACACCTGCCCCCACGTCGGCTCATCCGGCATGGTCAACCCGTTTTGGTCAAACAAATCTTTGCGATACATCATCATTGAGCTTTCGCCATAAAACGGAGCGGCGTAAAGATTGTCGTTATATGACAAACCATTCCGAATTGGGTCGAGAAAATCATCCGCATCCCAGCCCGATGGCATATTATCCAGTGCCACCAGCCAATTTTTCTTAGCCCACAGCGGCACCTCATATGTGCCGATAGTCAGCACATCAAATTGCCCGCCCTTAGTGGCAATGTCCTGCGTAACCCGCTGCCGCAGCACCGTTTCTTCAAGGGTTACCCATTCCAATTCAATATCGGGGTGTTTGGTGGAAAAGTCGTCCGTCAGCTTCTGCATTCGCACCATATCGCCGTTATTAACAGTGGCGATAACAAGCTTCTCGGCAAATGCCGATTGCGCACTAACGGCAACTGCCGCCGCTAATGCAAGAATAAAGGTTTTACGTTTCATGGTAATTTCTCCTGTAAGCATGCCTCATCTCATCAAAAGCCGGCGACACTACTGAGACAATGATATGGACGCCAGTCAACGCTCTCATTATACATAAAAATCTTTTAATAAATCAAATTGATTTAATTAAATAAAATTTTCTTACAGCAACTGCCGCCACTAATGCAAGAATAAAGATTTTACATTTCATGGTAATTTTCCTAGGGCTTACCTCATCTCATCTGAGACAATATATAGACGCCAGTCAACGCCCTCTTATATACAAAAATATTTTAATAAGTCATATCTTTCATCCAACCACAACTATTACCTTCTAACCATTCGTTATGCTTTTCCTTAATATTATTGTACCTTGCTTCGATTTCACCCCTAACATTGGAAATTTGTTCTTTTGAAAATTGTATATCTCTTAATGGGCATCTTTGAGGATTATTATTTTCATTAAAGTGATGCAGTAAGCTTGTTGTATCTACATTTACCCCCTCTCCTTTTTCCACTTCTCTGTATGTTTCGGTGATGGTAAATATTCCGTCACTGGCGGCTGGCCCAGCGTACGCGCCGACCACAAATTTGGTGATTGGATGGGTATGCCGCCGACCGGACAGATTCTTAATATGCGCGTAATGGATTTTTATCTGAATGATGAAGGGCTTATC